>NZ_JBSHGZ010000048.1:0-9087 GCF_053618075.1 Embleya sp. NPDC055664 | reverse complement strand
TCTTGGTTATTGTTTTTTGGGGCCGGGGGGCCCCCCCCCCCCCCCCCCGGGCCTGGTCCCCCGCTCCATCCCGCGACCGCTCCCCACGGTCTACGGGCCCACCCCCCAGCGGGTCACGATTGGTAAGACTCGCGACCCCCGTCCAGGGTTGTACGCGCGGGGAAGATTTATTTCCCCGGATCCGCGGTGCCCCGAAAACGATGATCGACGGGGGATATGGGCGCCCGTACTCGGTGCGTTTCTGAGTATTCGTACGGATGTCGCGCCCCCGGGCCGACCGCCAGAGTTGTCGGCACGGGGAGAGCCCAGGGGGAGCCTCGGGGAGTGCCGTTCGAGGGGGACGGCGGAGGCGAGCGACGACATCGGGACCGGCGACACGGGGCGACGGAACGGATGGACGGGGACGACGGCCACGGGGGGGCGGCGGGTCGTTCGGAGCGGTGGTCCGGTCGTGGGGACGGCGGACCACCGCTTTTCGCGGTGCGCGGCCCGGGTGCGCCGGCGCCGCCTTGGTTCGAGCGCGCCGGGCGGCCCGGTCAGCCGGTGATCACCGCGACCAGGCGGGTGCCCGGGGCGAACGCGCCGCGTTCGGCGAGGGCGAACAGCCCGAACAACATCTTGCCGACGTAGACCGGCTCGGGCGCAAAGCCGTGTCGGGCCGCGAAGTCGGCGAGGAAGGTGTCCAGTTCCGGGCCGCGCCGGGCGTAGCCGCCGTGGTGGAAGTCGTCCTCCACGTGCCAGTTGTCGGTCGGCGCGCCATAGGTGCGGCGCTGGAGGTCGGCCACCTCGTCGGCGAGGAAGCCGCCCCTGAGCACCGCGAAGCCGATCGCGCGCCGCCCGGCGGGCAATCCCGCCGCGATCCCGGCCAGTGTGCCGCCGGTGCCCACCGCGACGCAGACCGTGTCGACCTCGTCGCCGAGTTCGGCGGGCAACTCCGCGCATCCGCGCACGGCGGCCTCGTTGCTGCCGCCTTCGGGCAGTACGTACGCGGGCCCGTGTGCGGCGAGCAGCCGCTCCAGCACCGGTGGCGTGTGCTTGGCCCGGTAGGTGGCGCGGTCCACGAACACCAGCCGCATGCCGCGTTCGGCCGCGAAGGCGAGCGACGGGTTGAGCGGGCGGTCGGCGAGTTCCTCGCCGCGTACCACGCCGACGGTGGCCAGGCCGAGCGCGCGGCCGGCGGCGGCGGTGGCCCGGAGGTGGTTCGAGTAGGCGCCGCCGAAGGTCAGCAGGGTGTGCTCGCCCCGCTCGCGGGCCGCCGCCAGGTTGTACTTCAGCTTGCGCCACTTGTTGCCCGGCACCTCGGGATGGATCAGGTCGTCCCGTTTGAGGCACAGGCGCAGGCCGAGGGCGGTCAGCCGGGGATCGGACAGCTCGCACAGCGGCGAGGGCAGACGTGGTCGCACCCGAGCAGGGTCGCACGTCGGCCGGCTCGGTGACGGAAGCGACGGCGGAATCGGTGACGGCGTCGGCGGTCGGAGTCGGTGGTGGGTCGGCTGTCGGAGTGGCCTGTCACGGTGGACGGGACGGGGATCGTTCGACGCGAACATGCTCGAACATCGATCGAACACGCCGGTTCGCCCGGTACTGCGGCAATGACGTTGACGTGGGTGGGGGAGCGAGCTTTACTGGCAAACGGGATCGAACTTTTGTTCGAGAGAAAGTTCGACTCGAACGGCACGGGGCAAACGGATGGGCAGCCGGGGTCGCGGTGCGTGGGGAAGCGCATCGCGGCCCGGGCCTCGGCAGAGGAGGAGCCGTATGACGCGTCTGCACACCGATCCGGTGGAGGTGCTGCGCAGTGGTGGGGACCCCGCGCGGTTCCTGTGGCACGACCGGCTCTACGTGGTCCGGGAAGTGCTCGGCCACTGGGTCGAGACCGGCGAGTGGTGGCAGCACGCGCGTTCGCGAGCCGCTGTCGTGACGACGGGGGAGCGCGAGGTGTGGCGGGTGGAGGCCGGAGCCGGCCGCAGCGCGCCACTGGGCGTCTACGACCTCAGCCTGGACGCCGGCGCCGGGACCTGGACGCTGGCTCGGACCGCCGATTGAGGAGGTGACTCCGTGAGCGCAAGCGCGAGCGCGAGTGTGCGCACGAGTGTGAACCAGTCCGCCCACATACCCGAGCCGCCGCCGATCCGACGAGCGCCGGTGCGCTGGTCGTCCGCCCCGCGCGGCGCGCTCGACCTGCTGGCCCAGGCCCGGCGCGGGCTCACGGAGGCCGCTGTCAACCCCGACGCGGCGGAGCGCTACGCCACCGCCCACCTGGCCGCGCTGCGGGTGGCCGCGGCCGTGCTCGCCGCCCGGGCACAGGCCGACGAGCAGCGCCCGGGCCGGCGCCGGCGGGCCCCGCGCAGCGCATGGGAACTGCTGCCGAAGGTGGCGCCCGAGCTGGTCGAGTGGGCCGCCTTCTTCGCGTCCGGCGCCCGCAAGCGCGCCGCCGCCGAGGCGGGCCTGCCCGGCGCGGTCACCGGCCGCGAGGCCGACGACCTGATCCGCGACGTCGAGACCTTCTTCCGCCTGGTGGTGCGCCTGCTCGCACTGCCCCCGATCCCGGCCCCGCCCCCGCCCGTCGACTGAACGCCGTCCCTCTTACGCCCCGCCACCGAACGCCCCCACCCAAGAACCGGCACCACCCATGAACCGACCGAATCGATCGAACAGCCCCTTCGCCCACCTGCACGTCGCGTCGGGGCATTCGATGCGCTACGGCGTCTCGCACCCGAGCACCCTGATCGAGCGCGCGGTCGAACACGGCCTGGACACCCTCGCGCTGACCGACCGGGACGGGGTGTACGGCGCGGTCGCCTTCGCGCGCGGCTGCCTCGCGGCGGGCATCCGGCCGATCCTGGGTGCCGAGCTGGCGGTGTTGCCCGCCGAGCCGGATCCCGTAGCGCCGGGCCGGATCCGGCGCACCCCCGCGCGCGGCGGCGCGTTCACCGACCCCGGGCATCCCCGGGTCACCGTGCTCGCCCGGGGCAAGGCGGGCTGGGCCGCGCTGTGCCGGCTGATCAGCGACGCGCACCGGCGCGACCGGGCCAACCCGGTGACCACCTGGGAGGCGCTGGCCGCGACCGACGGCGCCGTGGTCGTACTGGCCGGACCCGACTCCGAGGTCGGCCGGGCGCTCGCCGCCGACCGGCCCGCGCTCGCCGAACGACTGCTCGCCCGGGCCCGCGCCGCCATGCCCGACGACGCCCTGTACCTCGAACTGGTGTGCCATCTCGCACCGCCGGGCCGGGCCGGATCCGCCGTCCACGCGGCCCGGATGCTCACCCTCGCCGACACCCACCGCGTGCCCGCCGTGCTCACCAACGCGGTGCGCTACGCCGACCGCGAGGACGCCGTGGTCGCCGACGTGCTCGACTCGGCCCGCCGACTGGTCCCGCTCGGCCCGCACCACCTGGCCCGTACCGGTTCCGAGGCATACCTCAAGCCCACCCTCGACATGGTCGCCGTCGCCGCCGAGATCACCTGCCTGGCCGGCCGGGGCACCGCCGCCGCGCTGCTCGGCGCCGGCCGCGCGCTGGCCGACGAACTGGTCCTGGACCCGGCTCGGGACCTGGGCCTGGGCAGCGTGTTCTACCCCGAGCCGGAGGTGCTGGGCGTGCCCGCGAGCCGGGCCGGCGCCGAACTGCGCGCGCGGTGCGAGGCGGGCCTTGGGCTGCGCGGCATCGCCCCCACCACCGAGGCGCTGGGTCGCCTCGACGACGAACTGGCGCTGATCGGCCGACTCGGCCTGCCGTCCTACTTCCTGACCGTGGCCGGCGTGGTCGACCTGATCCGGGACATGGGCGTGCGCTGCGCGGCCCGCGGCTCCGGCGCGGGCAGTCTGGTCAACCACCTGCTCGGCATCTCCGGCGTCGACCCGCTCCGACACGGCCTGCTGATGGAGCGTTTCGTCTCGGACCGGCGCACCGCGCTGCCCGACATCGACGTCGACGTCGAATCCGCCCGCCGTACCGACGTCTACCGGCGGATCATGGAGGTCTTCGGCCCGGAGCGCTGCGCCTGCGTGTCGATGGCCGAGACCTACCGCGCCCGGCACGCCATCCGCGACGTCGGCGCGGCCCTTGGCCTGGCCGCCGGCGAGATCGACGAACTGGCCAAGGCGTTCCCGCACATCCGCGCCCGCGACCTCGGCCCGGCCCTGCGCGATCTGCCCGAACTGCGCAACCACCGACTCGCCCGGGACGGCGGCTTCGACGGCCTGTTCGCGCTCGCCGCCCGGCTCGACGGCCTGCCCCGACACCTCGCCCTGCACCCGTGCGGCGTACTGCTGTCCAACCCCACCCTCCTCGACCGCACCCCCGTGGAGACCTCCGCGCAGGGCTTCCCGATGAGCCAGTTCGACAAGGAGGACGTCGAACACCTGGGACTGCTCAAGCTCGACGTGCTCGGGGTGCGGATGCAGTCCGCGATGGCGCACGCGGTGGCCGAGATCGAACGGGTCGACGGCGCCGCTCCCGACCTGGACACGATCGCGCACGACGACCGGGCCACGTTCGACCTGATCCGCTCCACGCGCACCCTCGGCTGCTTCCAGATCGAATCGCCCGGACAGCGCGAGCTGATCGGCAAGTTCGCCCCGGAGACGTTCGAGGACATCATCGTGGACATCTCGCTGTTCCGGCCCGGCCCGGTCAAGAGCGACATGGTGACCCCCTTCCTGGCCGCCCGCCAGGGCTGGACCGAGCCCTACTACATCCACGAGGACTTCCGCGAGGCGCTGGCGGAGACCTGCGGCGTGGTGGTCTTCCACGAACAGGTGATCCGGATCATCCACATCGCCACCGGGTGCGATCTCGCCCGCGCCGACGTGGCCCGCCGTGCGCTGGGCAGCCACGAGCGAAAACCCGCCGTCCGGGACTGGTTGTACGAACTCGCCGCGCACCGCGGCTACAGCCGGCCGGTGATCGACAAGATCTGGGACGTCCTGGAGGCATTCGCCTCGTTCGGCTTCTGCAAGGCGCACGCCGCCGCCTTCGCGCTGCCCACCTACCAGTCCGCCTGGCTCAAGACGCACCACACCGCCGCGTTCCTGGCCGGCGTGCTCACCCACGACCCCGGGATGTACCCAAAACGGCTGATCCTGGACGACGCGCGCCAGTTCGGCGTGCCGATCCTGGGCGTCGACGTCAACCGCTCCGACGACGTCTACCGGGTCGAACCCCTCCCCGAGGGGCCGCCCGGCATCCGGATCCCGCTGGCCGAGATCAAGGGCATCGGCGCCGACGAGGTCGCCCATGTGCTGGCGCACCGCCCGTACACCTCCCTCGTCGACTTCCGGGCCCGCAGCGGCGCGTCCCGCCCGACCACCGAACGGCTGATCACCATCGGCGCGTTCGACGCCGTGCACCCGGCCCCGACCACCCGCCGCGACCTGCTCCTGCAACTCGCCGACCTGAACCGCCTCGGCCGGGCCGGCCGAGCCCGGGGCGGCCGACACCAGGAGGGCGCCGAACTCGACCTGGGCCTGGCCCCCGACATCCCGCCGGCCACCGGCCTGCCCGAGTTCACCGACGTGGAACGGGTGCGGGCCGAACTCGACGTGCTCGGCCTGGACGCCGGCCGCCACGTGCTCGACTTCCACGCGCCGTTCCTGGCCGACCTGGGCATCACCCGCGCCCGCGACCTGCTGAACCGGCGCAACCGCGCCGAACTGCTGGTCGCCGGGGTCAAGGTGGCCACCCAGACGCCGCCGATCCGATCCGGCCGCCGGGTGATCTTCCTGACCCTGGACGACGCCACCGGACCGGTCGACACCACCTTCTTCGAGGACGCCCAGGACCCGTACGCGGCCACGCTGTTCCACTCCTGGCTGCTGGTGGTGCGCGGCGTGCTGCGCCGCACCGGACCGCGCGGGGTGTCGCTGCGGGCCACCGGTTGCTGGGAGTTGGGCGCGCTGCACGACGCCTGGAGCATCGGCGGCGTCCCGGCCGTGCACGAGCTGATGGCCCAGGCGCGGCCGGCGTCCGCCGCGCCCGCCGAGCGCCGGGTCCTGGTGCACGCCAGCGGCTTCAAGGTCTCCCCGTACGCCGACCTGCGTCCCGCCGGCACCGCCGCCAAGCAGGCCCCGCGCAAGCTGTGGCACGCCAGCCCCGGGAGCGCGGGATGACCTCCGTACACGCTCTAAGGTGGAACCCGACCGGTTCCGGAGGAGGGTGTTCGTGTCCGACCAGACGCGCAGGCGCAGCTCGATGCGCACCGCCGTCGTGTGGCAGGTGCTGCGCGAGGCGTTGGACCGACGGGCCGAGGTGGCCGGGCGGGACGTCCTCGACGTGCTCGACACCGGCGGCGGCACCGGCAACCTCGCGGTGCCCATCGCCCGACTCGGACACCGGGTCACCGTCGTCGACCCCAGCCCCGACGCGCTCGCCGCGCTGGAGCGCCGGGCCGCCGAGGCCGGGGTCACCGACCTGGTCCGCGCCCTCCAGGGCGACACCCACGACCTGTTCGACGTGGTCGAGCCGGACGCCGCCGACGTGGTGTTGTGCCACGGCGTCCTGGAGGTGGTGGACGACCCCGCGGCCGACCTCGGCCGGATCGTCCGCGCGCTGCGCGCCGGCGGCACGCTCAGCCTGCTCGCGGCCAACCGCACCGGCGCGGTCCTGGCCCGCGCCCTCGCCGGGCACTTCGACCAGGCCCGCGACCTGCTCGCCGACCCCGAGGGTCGCTACGGCCCGGCCGACCCGATGCCGCGCCGGTTCACCGTCGCCGACCTCACCGCGCTGGTCGCCAAGGCCGGCCTGGAGGCGGGCCCGGTGCACGCGATCCGGGTCTTCGCCGACCTGGTCCCGGGCGTCCTGGTCGACGACCCGGGCTCGTTCGACGCCCTCCTCGACCTCGAACGCGCCGCGGCCGAACAGCCCGAGTACCGCGCCCTGGCCACCCAACTGCACCTGCTCGCGGGCAAGCCGGCGAACTAGGCCCGCTTCCCGCCCCGGCCGCGACGACCGGACGGGCGGTGCCGGATGAGCACCGCCCGATCCGCGCCGCCGCAGGCGATCATGCACGTCGACATGGACGCCTTCTACGCGTCCGTCGAGATCCGCCGCGACCCGACACTGCGCGACACCCCCCTGGTGGTGGCCGGCCAGGGTCCGCGCGGGGTGGTGCTCTCCGCCACCTACGACGTGCGCGCGCTGGGCGTGCACGCCGGTCAGGCCACCTCCCGGGCCCGCCGGCTCGCCCCGCACGCGCTCTTCCTCTCCCCGGAGCACGACGACTACGCCCGCGTCTCCGGCGGCGTCATGGAGGTGCTGCGCTCGATCACCCCGCGCGTGGAGCCGCTGTCCCTGGACGAGGCGTTCCTCGACCTCGCGGGCGTCACCCGCCGCCTGGGCCCGCCGGAGATCGTGGGCGAGTCGATCCGCGCCCGGATCTTCGACGAGCAGGGCATCACCTGCTCGGTCGGCATCGCGGACACCAAGTTCACCGCCAAGCTGGCCGGCGCGCTGGCCAAACCCGACGGGCTCAGCGTGATCCGCCCCGAGCAGGTGGTGGACTTCCTGCACCCGCTCCCGGTGGACCGCCTGTGGGGCGTCGGCGAGCGCACCGGCGCATTGTTGACCGATCTGGGCCTGACCACCATCGGTGATGTCGCCCACACTTCGGTCGAGACGCTGAGCCGCGCGCTCGGCGCCGCCGCGGGCCGCGGGCTGTACGAACTCGCCTGGGGGCGGGACCGCCGGCCGGTGATCCCCTGGGAACCCGAACGCAGTATCGGCGCCGAGGAGACTTTCCCCACCGACGTGGACGACCCGGTGGCGATCCGCCGCACCCTGCTCGCCCTCGCACACCGCACCGCGACCCGGCTGCGCCGGGCGAAGACGGCCGGGCGGACCGTGACGATCAAGATCCGGTTCGCCGACTTCAGCACCATCACCCGCAGCAGGACCCTGCGCGAGGCCACCGACGTGGGCCACGAGATCTACCACGTGGCCTGCCTGCTGCACGGCGCGCTGGGCCTGGAACGGGCCCGGCTGCGTCTGGTCGGGATCCGGGTGGAGGGCTTGGTCGGCGGCGGCTCTCCGCGCCAACTGGTGCTGGGCGAACGGGATCCGGGCCGGCGCGAGGTGGAGCGCGCGGCCGACGCGGTGCGCGGCCGATTCGGCGACTCGGCGCTCACCGCCGCCACCCTGCTCGGTCCCGGGCCCCGGGCGCGGGGCCCGCGAGGGCGCTGAACCACCGCCCGCCGCCGGCCCCGGCCGCCCCACGCGCCGCCCACGCGGACCCGCCCGGCCCCATCCCTCAGCGCGAACCCGCCCGGGCCGCATATCATCGAAGCCCTGACCGGGGGACATGAGCGTGCGTCGGGCAGGGCACAAGTGTGGGAAGGGGCGGGAATCGATGTGGTGAACCCTCACGCGGTGTCGGGCGTCGAGCCCGTGCCGAGGGTGGCTTTCACGACAGCGATTACCTGCCTATCCTGAAAGGGCCGCAAGGTCGCGTCGCGGCCGACGAAGGAGGACGCCGTGCCGCTCTCAGAGCACGAGCAGCGCATGCTTGAGCAGATGGAGCGAGCGCTCTACGCCGAAGATCCCAAATTCGCGACAGCGCTCGAAGCAGCCGGCATGCGCCGGCATACCCGGCGACGCACCGTTCAGGCGATCCTCGGATTCCTGCTCGGCATCGTCCTGTTGATGACCGGCATGATGGTCCAACAGATCTGGGTCAGTGTCATCGGCTTTCTGGCGATGCTCGGTGGGGCGCTCCTCGCGGTCACCGGTTGGCGTCGGGGACCGGCGACGGCCGACGCGGGCGAAGGCGGCGGCGCGGGCCGCGGCCGTGCACCGCGGCGGCGCAACAAGGCCAAGGTGATGAACCGCATCGAGGACCGCTGGCGTCGTCGACGCGAGGAGAACGGCTGACGTTCGGTGCATACCGCACCGCGTCGACGACGCGACCGGGGAGACCCGGTCGCCACGGGTCGAGTCCCGGGCGCGACGTCGAGACGGGGCGGCATACGAAACGACGACGCCGGTGGCGGGGGGCGCCCGGGGGAAAGGGGGGGCCCCCCCCCCGCGGGTTTTTGGGGGGGCCCCGGGCCCCGGGGGGGGGGGGGGGGGCGGGCGCCCCCCCCCCCCCCCC
>NZ_JBSHGZ010000047.1:0-76332 GCF_053618075.1 Embleya sp. NPDC055664 | reverse complement strand
CGCACCCATCCCCACCCACTGCGACCCCTGCCCCGGAAACACCAACACCGTCCGCCCCGAAGAGCGAGCCACACCCGAAACGACACCCGGAAGGGGCTTCTCCGCGCTCAACGCCGCCAACCCGGCGCTGAGTTCGGCCCGGTCCGAGGCCAGTACGACGCCCCGGCGCGCCAGCAGCGATCGCGACGTGATCAGTGCCGACGCCAAGTCGGCCAACCCGAGCTCGGGTTCGTCCCCGACGAACCGCGTCAGTCGGGCCGCCTGCGCCCGCAGACCGTCGCGGCCGTGCCCGGACACCACGAAGGGGAGCAGCGCGCCCATACGCGAATCGGGCAGTGGCACCGCCTGCACGCTCTCGGCCGTCGCCTGTTCGACGATCACGTGCGCGTTGGTCCCGCTGATCCCGAACGACGAGACCGCGGCCCGGCGCGGACGATCGACCTCGGGCCACCCCCGGGCCCGGGTCAGCAACTCCACCGCACCCGCCGACCAGTCGATGTGCGGGGACGGCTCGTCGGCGTGCAGGGTCTGCGGCAGGACGCCGGCACGTATCGCCATGACCATCTTGATCACCCCGGCCACACCCGCGGCGGCCTGGGCGTGGCCGATGTTCGACTTCAACGACCCGAGGTACAGAGGCCGTTCGCCGTCCCGGTCGCGGCCGTAGGTGGCGATCAGCGCGTGCGCCTCGATCGGGTCGCCGAGCGTGGTGCCGGTGCCGTGTGCCTCGACCGCGTCGACGTCGGCGGCCGAGAGTCCCGCATTCGCCAGCGCCTGCCGGATGACCCGCTGTTGCGAGGAACCGTTGGGCGCCGTCAACCCGTTGCTCGCGCCGTCCTGGTTGATCGCCGTACCGCGCACCGTCGCCAACACCCGATGCCCGTGCCGCCGGGCATCGGACAACCGCTCCACGAGCAGCACGCCGACGCCCTCGGACCAACCGGTGCCGTCCGCAGCCGCCGAGAACGCCTTGCACCGGCCGTCCGGCGCCAGCCCCCGCTGTCGACCGAACTCGACGAACATGCCCGGGGTCGACATCACCGTCACTCCGGCCGCCAACGCCATCGAGCACTCGCCGGCGCGCAGGGCCTGCGCCGCGAGGTGCAGGCCGACCAGCGAGGACGAGCACGCCGTATCGACCGTGACGGCCGGGCCCTCGAAGCCGAACGTGTAGGCGAGCCGTCCGGACAGGACCCCGGCAGCGCTTCCGGTGAGCCGGTAGCCCTCGGAGCCGTCGACGGCAACGTCGAGCCGGGCGCCGTAGTCCTGACCCATCGCGCCGACGAACACACCGGTCCGGCTGCCCTTCAAGGCGGCCGGGTCGATGCCGGCCCGTTCGAAGACCTCCCACGAGGTCTCCAGCAACAACCGCTGCTGCGGATCCATCGCCGACGCCTCGCGTGGCGAGATCCCGAAGAAGTCCGCGTCGAAGTCGGCGGCGCCGGCCAGGAAGCCGCCGCGCCGGACGTAACCGGTGCTCCCGAAGCCGGAGTCCGGGTCGTGGAGCACCGCCGGGTCCCACCCCCGGTCGTCGGGGAAGGGCGTGATGGCGTCGCCGCCCGCGGCCACCAGTCGCCACAGGTCCTCGGGGGAGGCGACGCCGCCGGGCAGGCGGCAGGCCATACCGACGATGGCGATCGGATCGGTGTCGGTCGGCTGTTCCGCCGCCACGTCAAACTCGGGGCGCGAGTCGTCGGGGGTCGTGTCGAGGAGCAGGCCGGCCAGATGCCGTGCGACCGCGGCCGGCGTGGGGTGCTCGTAGGCGAGCGTTGTGGGCAGGCGGAGCCCGGTGTCGGTGTTGATCCGGTTGCGCAGTTCGACGGCGCCCGGAGAGTCCAGACCCAGGGCCTCGAACGTCAGCTCACCGTCGGCCGCGTTCAGTGCGGGCCGGTCCAGCACCATCGCACTGTGCGCGAACACCAGTTCGTATACGGTCTGTTCTCGCTCCGCACGGGCGAACCCGGCCACCCGATCGGCCCACGCGGACCGCGCCCGCCGACGGGCCCCGACGGGTGCGTCGGCCGTACCGCCGACCCTGAAACGCTCGCGCTGGAACGCATACGTGGGTAGATCGACCCGACGCGCTCCCGGGGCCCGGAGCGGGTTCCAGTCGACCGCGACGCCGCAGGTGTACGCCTCCGCGAGCGCGGTGCGGAAGCGCTCGGGGCCGCCCTGACCGCGGCGCAGCGTACCGAGCGCCGCGGCGTCCGCGCCGGCGTCCGCGATCGTCTCCAGGACGCTCGTGGTGAGCACGGGGTGTGCGCTGGATTCGATGAAGACGTCGTGCCCTCGGCCCAGGAGGGTCCGGACGGCCTGTTCGAAGCGCACGGTCCGGCGCAGGTTGGCGTACCAGTACTCGGCGTCGAGGGTGGTGGTGTCCACCGGCTCACCGGTCACCGACGAGCAGAACGGGATGCGGGACGGGCGCGGCCGGATGTCCGTCAGGCCGCGGAGCAGCGCGGCGCGGATCCCGGTGACCTGGGTGGAGTGCGAGGCGTAGTCGATCGGGACCCGCCGGGCCCGAATCCCCCCGGCCGCGCAGGCGACGAGGAGTTCGTCGAGTACGTCCGGCTCGCCCGACACGACGACGGACGCCGGGCCGTTGACCGCCGCGACCGACAAACGTCCGTCGAAGGGGGCGATCAGTGCGGTGATCCGCTCGGCCGAGACGCCCACCGAGACCATGCCGCCGCGGCCGGACAGGTGAAGGAGGATACGGCCGCGCAGCGCCACGACCTTCGCGCCGTCGGCGAGGGTGAGCGCGCCGGAGACGCACGCGGCGGCGATCTCGCCCTGGGAGTGGCCGAGCACGGCGGCGGGTCGTACGCCGAAGGAGGCCCACAGTTCGGCGAGCGAGACCATGACCGCCCAGAGCACGGGTTGTACGACGTCGGCCCGCTCCAGCCAGTCGGCGGACGCCGAGCGCAGCGTCGACACCACCGAGCGGTCGACGTAGGGCGCGAGCGCCGCGTCGCAGTCCGCGATCCGTTCGGCGAACACCTGGGCGGAGTCGAGGAGTCCGGCGGCCATTCCGAGCCATTGCGACCCCTGGCCGGGGAAGACCAACACCGTGCGCCCGGCGGCTCGGACCCGCCCGGCCACCACACCCGACACCGGCTCGCCGGCGGCGAGCGCCCGCAGACCCGCGACCGCGTCGGTCCGACCGCCGGCGATCACCACACCCCGATGCTCGAACACCGACCTCGTCGACAGGAGCGAGTGCGCGATGTCGGGCAGACCGAGTTCCGGCCGGTCGCCGACGAAGCAGGCGAGCCGGGCCGCCTGGGCGCGCAGCGCCTGGTCGGTACGGCCGGAGACGACCAGGGGCGACACGTCGGGGGCGACCGAAGCCGGGCCACCGGCGGCGTGGGGCTCGGTCCCCGACCTGCTCTCGGGCGCGAACTCCGCCTCCGAGAGGATCACATGGCAATTGGTCCCACCCATGCCGAAGGAACTCACCCCGGCGATCCGCGGCCCCGCCGACTCCACGGCGTGCACCGGCCTCGGCCACGCCGTCGACTCCGTCGCCACCGCCAACCGCAACTCGGCGAACGGGATCTCCGGATTCGGCTCCGCGTAATTCAGACTCGCCGGAATCTCCCCATGGGAAATCACCAGCGCTGCCTTCACCAACCCGATCACCCCGGCTGCGGCCTCCAGGTGACCGACATTGGTCTTCACCGACCCCACGGGCAGCGCCCGGTCCGCATCGCGTCCGGCCCCGAGCACCGCGCCCAGCGCGGCGGCCTCGACCGGATCGCCGAGCCTGGTTCCGGTTCCGTGCAACTCGACGTAGCCGACCCGGGTCGGGTCCACGTCCGCGTGCTCGTACGCCCGGCGCAGCACGTCCCGTTGCCCGCTCGGGTCGGGCGCGGTCAGCGTCTCCCCGCCCCCGTCGTTGTTGACGGCGCTGCCGCGCACGAGGCAGTGGATCCGGTCGCCGTCCGCAAGGGCGCGCCGCAGCGGCTTGAGCACCACGACGGCGCCGCCCTCGCCGCGGACGTAGCCGTTGGCCCCGGCGGCGAAGGTGTGGCAGCGGCCGTCCGGGGACAGTGCGCCGAAACGCTCCAGGCGGTCGGTGGATCGTGCGGTCAGGATCAGGTTGACCCCGCCGGCCAGGGCCGTCTCGGATTCGCCGGAGCGCAGGCTTTCGCAGGCCGTGTGCACGGCGACCAGGGACGAGGACTGGCCGGTGTCCACGGTCAGACTGGGGCCGCCGGCGCGCAGGAAGTAGGAGAGCCGGTTGGCCACCATGCTGCGGTGCTGACCCGTGACGGCATGCGCGGTGGCCGGGTTCGGCTCCTCGGCCCCGAGCAGCAGCGCGTAGTCGTCGGAACCGGCGGCGACGAACACGCCGGTGCGGGTGCCGGCCAGGGTGTCGGCGACGATGCCCGCGTCCTCCAGTGCCTCCCAGCCCAGTTCGAGCATCAGCCGCTGATGGGGGTCCATCGTGGCGGCTTCGCGCTCGGAGATGCCGAAGAAGGCCGGGTCGAAGCCGTCGATCGAGGCGAGGAAGGATCCGCGACCCGACACCCCGCCGAGGCCCGGACGGTCCGCGGGCGGCGGTCCGATGGTGTCGGCGCCCGCGCGCAGCAGCCGCCACAGGTCCGCCGGACCGTGCACGCCCGGCAACCGGCACGCCATGCCGACGACGGCGATCGGCTCGGGCCGGCGCGGACCGGAATCCCGGTTCGCGGACGGGACGTTGCCCGGGCGGTCCGCACGTACCATGTCAAGCCTTTCGGTTCTCGGCCGAGGTGGTCCGCGGTCGGGCCCGGCGACCGACCCGGTCGGGCACACCGGCTGCTGCCGGACGGGCGGACTCACGGTCGACCAAGTCTTCGATCGCTCCCGTGGCCGGCAACACCCCTGTTTCCAACCCCTGCGCACCCCGACGTCCGCCCCGCCGGGCAACGAACGTGCATTGGAACGGTTTTCGGGCCGCCGTCAGGCTTGCGTCGAGGATTCTCCAACGGCCCCGAGTTCCCTGTTAACGTGACCGATGCCAACCGTTTTGCGAGCCGGCGGATCCCGATGCGGGAGTCCCCGGCCGGTCGCGCGGTCGGCGACCGGGACGTCGGTGCCACCGCGTGGCACCCGTCGACGTTTTCGTGTCCCCATCACTGGTGTGAAGGAAGGTACATGGAGACCATCGAGCGCCATCACCGTCAGCCGAGCACGTCCACCGCATGCACGCCACCCCTGTTCGCGGGAGTACCACCCCGACGACCACCCCATCGCCCGGCACCGGCCGACGCCCGTCACGACGCGAGCGGCACATGAACGCGCGGGATCGTTCGCACGCGAGCGCCGCACTGGCCGAACTCCTCGACGACGCGCTCGCGGGAAAGAGCGGCATCGCCGTCGTCGGCGGCTCCGTGGCCATGGGCAAAACCACACTGCTGGCCACGTTCACCCATCGGGTACGGGCGGCCGGCGGCCTGGTCCGGTCGGCCGTGGGGTCCGAGGCGGAGGCCGGCGTCGTGCTCGGCGTGGTCGCCCAACTGCTGTACGAGGCAACGCCGTCCGGCTCGGACGGCACGCGCGTGGACCGACTGCTCGCGATCGCCCGGGCGCATCTGGCGGCCTCGACGCACGGAGCGTCGGGCAGGTTGTCCGCGGTGGACGCCGAGATCGTGGAGTCGTTGTGTGCGGTCCTGCTCGGTCCGGCCGGGCCCCGCCCTCTGGCCATCGTGGTCGACGACATCCATCATGCCGATCCGGCGTCGCTCGCGTGTCTGGCCTATCTGGCCCGCCGCCTGCACACCGCCCCGCTGTTGGCGGTGTTCGGTCACGCCGACGGGACGAACGAGCAAAGTGCCGCCTTCGTGGAGCAGTTGCTCCGGCTGCCGCACGTGCGCGGTGTGCGCCTGGCGCCGCTCGACCCGGATCAGGTACGGGTCGCGGCAACGGCGGCCGGGCTCGGCGCGGACCGGGCGGAGCAGGTCGCGGTTCGAGCGCAGCGGTTGAGCGGAGGCAACCCGCTGCTGCTCGACGGGATCCTCGACGACTTCCGGCGCGGCGAACACGCGTCGTCGCCGGGATACTCGCGGGCGATGCTCTCGTGCCTGCACCGGAGCCCGACGCCCACGGCGGCGGTGGCGCAGGCGCTGGCCGTCCTGGCGGGCCCGGAGTCGATCGGCCGGCTCCTGGGTCTGGAGGCGGATACGGTGGCGCGGTGTCTGAGCGTGCTCGACGCCTCGGGTGTGCTGGAGCGGGGCCGGTTCCGGCATCCGGTGGCGGCAGCGGCGGTCCTGGCGGATCTGGGCCCCGAAGGCACGGCCGCGCTGCACCGGGACGCGGCGGAACTGACGTACGCGGACGGCGCGGACTCGACCGTGGTCGCCGAGCATCTGCTGGCGGGCCGGGGAGTGCGGGCGCCCTGGGCGGTGCGCGTACTGGACGCCGCCGCGTCGTCCGCGCTGGCCGAGGGCCGGAGTGCCCGAGCGGTCGACTGTCTGCGTCTGGCCTGTGCGTTGAGCGAGGACGGGGGCGAACTGGCCCGGGCCACGGTGGCGTTGCTCCGGGCGGAGCGGCGGTTGGAACCCGGGATTCCGGATCGACGGATTCCCGATCTGCTTCGGGCGGTATGTGCCGGTGGCCCGACGGGCGGCCCGGACGATGGCCCGGACAGCGGTGAAATCCTGTCCGTGGTCCGGGCGTTGGTGTGGGCCGGGCGCTTCGAGGCAGCCGGCGAGGTGATCCGGCATCTGGCCGCATCGGGTCGGGCGTCGACCCCCGAGGCGGCGCCGGAGTTGCGCGCCGCCCGGATGTGGATTCGTTGCTCGTATCCCCCACTACTCGAACTGCTGCCCGAGGTACGGGAGTTCGACGCGGCGACACCCGGCCTGCCCGGCACGACCGAAAGTCGGCGTCACCACGACGCCACGGCGGTGCTCGACTCGGTGCTGACCAGGGGTTTCAGCGAGGCAGCGGTGCATACCGCCGAAAGGATTTTGCACGGTGTCCGGCTGCATGGCACCGATCTGGACACCGTCGAGTGCGCGCTGCTCGCGCTGACCTACGCGGAGCGTCCCGCGTCCGGGCTGCCGTACTGCGACGAACTGATCGCCGCCGCGTTACGGCGGGGCGAATCGGGCAGCCAGGCCCGGCTGCACGCGGTGCGCGCGGAGATCTGCGTCCGTCTCGGCGACCTGCCCGGGGCCGCGCTGCACGCGACCACGGCGTTCGACCTGGTCCCGATCGGCGCGTGGGGCGCGGCGGTCGGCGCGCCGCTGTCCTGCCTGTTGAACGCGCTCACCTCGATGGGCCGTCGGGACGAGGCGGCCGAATTGCTGTATCTGCCGGTCCCGGAGCGTATGCTCCACAGCCGCCCCGGCCTGCACTACCTGCACGCGCGGGGCCGGTACGGCATGGCCGTCGGGGACTGGGAGGGTGCGCTGGCGGATTTTCGGGACTGTGGCGAATTGATGGTCCGCTGGGGCATGGACGTACCGGGCCTGATCGCGTGGCGCAACGACGCCGGCGAGGCGTGGTTGCGGATGGGCGAGCGGGACCGGGCCCGGGCCGTCCTGGAGGAGGAGGCGAGCCGCGGCGAGCACGGTGGTTCGCCGCGCACTCGCGGGGCGACGTTGCGCCTGTTGGCGGCGACCCACGAACCGCACCGGCGGCCGACCCTGTTGCGCCAAGCCGTCGACGCGTTGCAGGAGAGCGGGGACCGCTACGAGTTGGCCCGCGCGCTGGCCGACCTGACCGACATGTACAACGCGATCGGCGAGACTCGGCGGGCCCGGGTGATCGGCTCCCAGGCCAGGATCATCGCGGACACGTGCCGGGCGGAGCCACTGAGCAGGCTGCTCCCGGCCGACCGGGACCGTCCCGACGCCGAGTCCAAGGCCCCGTCGGCGCTGCTCACCGACGCGGAGCAGCGCGTCGCCGACCTGGTGGCGCTCGGCCACACGAACAGCGAGATCGCCAAACTCCTCTACATCACGGTCAGTACGGTCGAACAACATCTGACGCGTATGTATCGCAAGGTCGGCGTCAACGACCGCGCGCAACTGGCCTCGGCCCTGTTCACCGGACCACATACGCAGGCAGTCGGCGCCTGATCCGGCAAAACAGGCCACCGACGCGGCGGCGCCGGCCCGAAGGTTCGTGGACCGCCGGCTGCCGGGCCGGGCTGCCGCACGCACCGCACGCCGGCGTCGGGCCGGACCGCGACGGCGATCCGACTGTGGCAGGCGCCGTCGCCGGACGGAGGCCGGGCGCGCGGCAGCCCCCGATGGTCGCGGTCGGCGAGGAGCGGATCGCCGAGTAGCCGACCGGTTCCGCACGGTGACCGAGCCGGGCGCCGTTTCCCGTCGACCTCACGGGGCAGCCATGAATCATACGGCAAGTGTCCTTTTATGGCATTCGCACGATATGACCGCTGCTCTGTCGTCGTGCGAGCGTTGACGGGAGGCAAGCATGTTCAGAGCCATAGGTGACGTCCTGGGCAAGATCGGGAGCGCCATCGCGACCGTTGTCACGTTGCCGTTCCGCGCCTTGGCCCGCCTGTTCGGCGGCGCCTCGGACTCCGCGCACGGGCGGCACTGAGCCGCCGACGGCACGCGCGATCCGACGCCGCGGGCGGCGGTCAGGCGAGCGCCCGAACGCCCCGCCCCTGCCACGCCCATCCACCGCCGAGCACCGCGCACGCCCCGACCGTCACCAGCCCACCCGCGAGGAACGTGCCCCGCACGCCGGCGAACGGCAGGATCAGGCCGCCGAGCGCGGCGCCGGCCGCGATACCGGCGTTGTAGGCACCGGAGTTCGCCGCGAGTGCGATGTCGGTACGCCCCGGGGCACACAGCAGCATCGCGTTCTGCGCAGCCATGAACACCGGCCCGAGCGCACCGCCCATCAGCACCACGAACACCACCGCCGCCACCGGATGGGTGCCGAACGCGTACAGCCCGAGCAGGCCGGCAGCCTGCGTGCCCATCGCCGCAGCGAGCGCGGCATACGGAAAACGGTCGAGCAGTGCCCCGGTGATGCCCACCCCGACCAGACACGCGACCCCGAACACCACCAGGAGCACGCCGACCGTGCTCGCGGCGAACCCGCTCACATCGTCCAGGAACTTCACGATGTAGGTGAATCCGGCGAACGCCCCGCAGGCGGACAGGGTCCCGGCCGCGAGCACGATCGCGAACCGGCGGACGTCGGGAGCGGTTCCGTAGGCGGCCTGCTCCTCCTCCGGCCGCGAGGTCGGCAGCAGTACGGCGATCGTCACCAGGGAGGCGAGCCCCAGACCGGCCGGCACGGCCAGCGGCACCTGCCGGCCGCTGTGCCGACCCAGCCAGGTCCCGGCGGGAACACCGAGTACGAGGGCGAGCGACCCGGCGACGGACAACGCCCCGAGCACCCGTCCGCGCACCTCGGCCGCGAACAGACCCACCGCGACCGGCGCCATCACCGCCCAAAACAGCGCCTGCGCGAGCGCGGTCACCAGTCGCGCCCCGAGCAGCAGCCCGTACGAGGCCGCCGACGCCGCGACCAGACTGGACACGACGAGCGCCGCCAGCACACCCGTGAGCACGTGCCGCCGGGGCACCGCCCGTACGACGTGCGCGAGCGGCACGGAAGCGACGGCCACGGTCACGCCGTAGCCGGTGACCAGGAGGCCGACCGCCGGCACCGACACGTGCAGGCCGTCGGCGATCGGCTCCAGGAGGCCCACCGGCAGGTTTTCCGCCGTGTTGAAGGTGAAGGCGGCGAGCATCAGCGCCGCGAGGATCGCCGTCCTGTGCCACGGAGCCGGTCGTACCGCGCCGCCACGGGTTGCTTCCGCCCCTGCTCGCGTGCGCGCCGTGACACCGTCCATGACGCCACTCCACCCGGCGCGCCGACCCCGCCGCAACCGAAATTCGTCGGGCGGACGGCCCTACCCGTGTCCGTCAGGGCCTCGTAGCGGCTTCGGGTACATCGGATTCGCCCGCGTCGACGGCATGCTCCTGTGCCCCGAAGAGCTTCCGCGCGATGACCGTGGTGCCGGGTGCGTCGCGCCCGCCCGGGCCGGGAAGCACCTCGACCGCCTCGTCGACGAGCTTTTCGCCGCAGTGATCGCACGTCACCGTGGGTGTGCACGGCTGTCCGCAGGTCTTGTGCACCAGCCGCATCGGGACCCCGTCCACGGCCAAGTGCCGGTCGCCCCAGGCCAGGAGGCTCAGGACGACGCCGTAGAGGTCGCGGCCCGCGTCCGTGAGGTGGTACTCGTGCCGCACGGGGCGCTGTTGGTAGGGCTCCCGGACCACGAGTCCGGCGGCCCGGAGGCGGTCCAGGCGATCGGCCAGGACGTTCGTGGCGATGTCGAGATCGCGACGCAGTTCGTCGAAACGCGCCAACCCCAGGAACAGGTCACGCAGGACCAGCAGCGCCCACGGGTCCGCGATCAGGGCGGCGGTACGGGCCACCGAGCAGGACATGTCCGCGAATCGGTCTTTGTTCACCCAGGTCAGGCTAGTGCCTTGTATTCGGCAAGTCACTGCGCCTACGGTGACTTGCAGACAACAAGTCACTGGTTCGAGGCCGGAGGCCGGCATGTACCACACGATCGTGCGCGCGAAGACGCGAAGGATCTGGGCCCGCATGGCCCGAGGCGACTACCGCGCGGCGGTGGAGACGGCCGCGCCGACGGTGCGTTTTCGCTTCGTCGGGGATGCCGCGCCCGCCGCGGAACTGGTCGGCCGGGACGCGTTCGAACAGTGGTTCGCCGACCTGTACACGCTCCTGCCCGATCTGCGGCTGCGGCTGACCGACGTGGTGGCCAAGGGGTGGCCGTGGAAGACGACGGTCGTGGTCCGGCTGGCCGTCAGCTCGACCCTGGCCGACGGCAGTCGCTACGAGAACGAGGGCATCCAGTGGGTCACCCTGCGATGGGGCCGCATGGTCGACGACTACGTCCTGGAGGACACGGCCCGCCTCGCCGCCGCGATCGAGCGCCAACGCCGCGCCGTCGCCCAGGGGGCGGCCGGCCGCTGACCGCAGCGGGCGCGGCGGTTGCCGAGAACCCGACCGCCCGTGCGCCACCGACACGCCGGCCGCGCCCGGACTACCGGGGCGCGGCGGTGTCGAGAGCCACCATGGGGTCATGGCCACACGCGGGAAGCCGACTCGCCAGGACGCCGGCATCGACGAGGACACGATCGTCGACGAGTTGTACGGCCTCGCCCCCGACGAGTTCGTCGCCGCCCGCGACGCACGCGCCCACACCGTCCGGACCGCCGGCGACCGGGCCATGGCCGGCCGGATCGGCGACCTGCGGCGCCCCGTCCTGGCGGCCTGGCTCGCGAACCTCCTGGTCCGCGAACACCGCGACGAAATCGACGCCTTCCTCCGACTGGGCACCGCGATGCGCGACGCGCAGGAGCAGCTGCAAGGCCCCGAACTGCGCGAACTCTCCCGCCAACGCCACCACGTGATCGACGCGCTCCAACACCGGGCCCTCGCCCTCGCCGCCGCCCACGGCCACCCCACCGTCGGCGACACCACCCTCCGCGACCTCCAGGACACCCTGAACACGGCCCTGGCCGACCCCGAAGCCGCGCAACGCCTCGCCGCCGGCCGACTCACCGCCCCACTGCACCCCGAGGGCACCTTCGCCTCCGCGCCGGCAGGCCGAACGACCAAGCAGAGAAAGGCCACTCCGCCCGCCGGAGTCGGGAAGACAGGGGAAGCCGCCAGGGCAACCAAGGCCACCAAGGCCACCAAGGCCACCAAGGACGCGAACGCCCCGAAGGGCGCCGAGTCCGCGAAGGGCAACCACGCGGCCCAAGCGCGCGCCGCCCGCGAACGCGCCCGCAAACAATACGAATCCGAACTCGCCCACGCCCGCACCACCGTCGAGGCCGCGGAGAAGTCCGCCCGAGAGGCGACCCGCACGGCCCGGGAACGCCGTACCGCTGCCGCCAAGGCCCGAGCCCGCCACACCGAAGCCCTCGCCGACGTCGAAGCCCTGGCCACCCGCCTCGACAAGGCCCGCACCACGGCCACCCGCCTCGGCACCGCGGCCGACAAGGCCGAAGCCGAACACGAACGTGCGGACCAGGCGGCCCAAGACGCCTCGACCGCGGCCCGATCAGCCCGCGACAACCTCGACCACGTCACCGCCACGCGCCCCGACTGAGCGCGGATCACCCATCAAGGAATCGCAACAACTCCCCGGCCACGAACCGCGGGTTCTCCTCGACCAGCCAGTGCCCCGCGTTCGGCACGTCCACCGCCCGCACGATGTCCGTCATACGCGGCGCCACCGTGCCCCGGATCGCGTCCAGTTGCCCCTGCGCGGTCATCAGCAGCGTCGGAACCCGCACCGGTGCCGCCGCCACGGTGTCGCGAACGTCCTTCTCCAACGCGCGATAAAGCTCGAAACCGCCCGACAGCACACCGGGCCGGCGATAGGTACGCGCATACTCCTCGACCTCCGCGTCGCTGAACGGGGATCGATCCGAGTTTCCTCCGAACGCCGAGCCCCCGAAGGCGACTTGGGGGTAGAACAGCGCCAAGTACGCTCGGACGTCATTGCCCACGACCGCCTCGGGAACCCGTCGCTGGGAGTGAAACGCGATGTGCCAACTCAGCGTTCGATACGTGGACGCGTCGATCGCGGGGCCGGGCAGCGGCAGATCGAGGTAGCCGAGCCGCGCGGTGTCGCCGGGGAACTGCCCGGCGTACTGGAACGCCACCGCGGCGCCGAAGTCGTGCCCGACGACGCGGGCGTCACGCACGCCGAGCCGATCGGCGATCAGCGTGTGGATGTACCGCGCCAGGGTGGCCTTGTCGTACCCGGTCGGCGATCCGGTGCTGTCGCCCAGTCCGGGCAGGTCCACGGCGTACACGGTGTGGCGCTTGGCGAGTTCCGGCATGATCGGCCACCAGCCGTACCAGGTCTGCGGCCACCCGTGTATCAACACCACCGGCGTACCGCTGCCACCGGTCACATAGTGCATACGGACACCGTCGACATCGGCGAACTCATGCCGAAACGTGCCCTCGAAGCCGCGATCACCGCGAGTCGCGGCGGCGTAGGAGGGCACATCGTCCCCGCTCGACGCCGAACAGCTCGCGAGGCCGACCGTGAGCAGGAGCGCAAGCACGAAGGCCACCACCACCCGCCCGGATCGAAGAAGGCGGCGCGGCAACAACCCTGGTCCGAAATTCATGTATTCCTGCCCTCGGGACGGGGAATCACCAGCCGTCCGCGAAACCGCCCGACGGCACCCGGTGACTAGGGGAAGCGAACGAGCCCGGCAACCACCGGCCCGTTCGACGCACCCCAGCCTCGCCGGCCCACACCACGGCGGCACGAAAAGTTGCGGTTATGGCAAGTCCGGCCGATACGAGGGCGGTAACCCCGGTGCGCGATCGTGGTGCCTCCGACCTGGGAAGCGGAGGCACCACGATCGGCGTGGGTCAGGACTGGCGGCGCTCGATGGCGACGGACTGGATGACGATGTCCGTGAGCGGGCGGTCGTTCCGGCCGGTCGGGGCCTTCGCGATGGCGTCGACGACCTCCCGGCCCTCGACCACCTCGCCGAAGATCGTGTGCCGGTTCGTGAGGTGCGACGTCGGGGCGACGGTAATGAAGAACTGGGAGCCGTTGGTTCCCGGTCCGGCATTGGCCATCGCCAACAGGTACGGCCGGTCGAACTGCAGGGCGGGGTGGAATTCGTCCTTGAACTCGTATCCCGGCCCGCCCATACCCGTTCCCTGGGGATCGCCGCCCTGGATCATGAAGCCGCCGATCACCCTATGGAAGATCGTTCCGTTGTACAGCGCTCCCTTGCCGGGCGCACCGGTCGACGGATCACGCCACTGGCGAGTGCCGTCGGCCAGTCCGACGAAGTTGGCGACGGTTTCCGGCGCGTGCTCGGGAAACAGTCGCACGACGACCTGCCCGAGCGTCGTGTTCAATGTGGCGATCAGTTCTTCGGCCATCGGTATTCCGTCCTTTCGTGCGTACCCCCTGCGGGCCGCCCGCCACATCGAAGCACGCGAACACCCACCGGAGGCCCCAGCGACGCCGGAACGACAACGGATTTCCGGCGAAAAGCCCGGGCACCGACCCGACCCACACCCGAACAACCCACCCACACAAGGCAAATCACTGTTCCCGGCGATGGCCTCCCACACGGTGGGGTCGGCGGGTCGGTCGGGTGTCAGTCGTCGGTGGGCTGCGTGAGCCGGGCGAGGGTCAGGACGTTGCCGCCGATGCCCCAACCGCCGTCGGGGACCTCCTCGATGAGGACCAGCGTGGTGGCGCGGGCTCGTTCGCCGTAGATCTCGACATACAGCTCGGTGGTGCGGGTGACGATGGTTTCCTTGGCCTTTTCGTCGAGGGTTCCGGCGGGGATCTTGAAGTTCGCGAACGGCATGGGTTTTCCTTTCGAAGATGGTCTGTCGGGGTTGCCGGGCGGTCAGATGATGCCGCCGTTGGCGCGGATGACCTGGCCGTTGACCCAGTGGCCGGCCGGTGCGGCGAGGAAGGCGACGACCTCGGCGATGTCGGCCGGGGTGCCGAGGCGTTCCAGCGGCGGCTCGGCGGCGAGTCGGGCGATCGTCGCGGCGTCCTTGCCGTCGAGGAACAGGTCGGTGGCGGTGGGACCGGGGGCGACGGCGTTGACCGTCACGTCCCGGCCGCGCAGTTCGCGGGCGAGGATCAGGGTGAGCGCTTCGACCGCGCCCTTGCTCGCGCTGTAGGCGGCGTAACCGGGGAAGGCCAAGCCGGTGACCGAGGTGGAGAAGGTGACGAACGCGCCGCCGGGGCGCAGGGTACGGGCGGCCTGCCGGGCGACCACGAACGTGCCCCGGATGTTGGTGCGGTGGGCGGCGTCCAGCTCGGCCAGGTCCAGATCCGCGACCGGCGCCAGGTACATGCGTCCCGCGGCGTGCACCACGACGTCGACGCCGCCGAACTCCGACTCGGCGACGGCGAACAGCGCGGCCACCTCGTCCTCGTCGGCGACGTCGGCACGCACGGCCACCGCGCGACCACCGGCGGCGACCACGGCCTCGGCGGTGGCTTCGGCCGCGTCCCGGTTGCCCGCGTACCCGACGACGATGTCGTATCCGTCGGCTGCCAGTCGGTGCACGGTCCCCCGGCCGATGCCGCGTGAGCCACCGGTGACGACGGCGACGCGGGGCCGGACCGGACCGATGCCCGCCGCGTCCGGCATCGCGGCGTGCTCGGCTTGCCGAGCCGGCATCGGGATCTTCTCGGTTTCCTCGGCGGACATGCGAACTCCTGCGGTGGATGAGGGGAGGGATCGACGAGCCGGCCACCGCGAATGCGCTTCGGCGCGGCCGGCTCGCTGCGATCCCAGCCTGGGCCGACGGGCCCGGTCCGACCACGGCTGTGTTTACCCTGGGGTCGCCGACCCCTGGATCCACGTGGCGGCATGTCCGAGGATGGTGGCGTGAACGAGTCCGAGTTGGCCGCATTCCTGAGGACCCGGCGCGATCGGGTCCGGCCCGCCGACGTCGGACTGCCCGTCGGCCCTCGGCGCCGGGTCCCGGGCCTGCGGCGCGAGGAGGTCGCGCAGTTGGCCGGACTCTCCGCCGACTACTACACGGAACTGGAACGCGGCCGCGGCACCCGACCCTCCGCCCAGGTTCTTGCCTCCCTGGCCCGCGCCCTGCGGCTGAACGGCGACGAGCGGGACCACCTGTTCCACCTCGCCGACCGGCCGCTCCCACCGCCGCACGGCCCGGCCGCACACGTACAACCCGCCCTGCTCGGGCTGCTCGACCGGCTCGCCGACACACCCGCGCAGGTCATCACCGATCTGCACGAAACCCTCGTCCAGAACCCGCTCGCGGTCGCCCTGGTCGGACCGGCGCCGGCGCTGCACGGTCCCGCGGCAAGCTTCGTGTACCGCTGGTTCACCGACCCGGGCGCTCGGGCGATCTACCCGCCCGAGGACCATCCCCACCACTCCCGCGTCTTCGTCGCCGACCTGCGCGCGGTCGCCGCCCGGCGCGACCGCGACAGTGCGGTCCGACGCATCGTCGCCGTACTGCAACGCCGCAGCGAGGAGTTCGCCGACCTGTGGGACACCGGCGACGTCGGGCTGCGGCGGACGGACCACAAGCGCATCGTGCACCCGACCCTGGGCGTGATCGAACTCGACTGCCACAGCCTCTTCAGCGAAGACGGACGCCAACGCCTGCTGTGGTTCACCGCCCCGTCGGGCACCGAGGGCGCCGCCCGCCTCGAACTGCTGTCGGTCATCGGCAGCGAGGACATGTCTCCGGACGGCTCCGGGGCACCACGACCCTGACCACTCGCCCGCCCGCTCGGCGCCCGTCGGCCCGAGTGCCCGGCGCGCGATACTGGAACCACATCCCACTTCTCCGACACTCGGGGACGGGAGGCGCGTCATGACCGCGCACGACAGCGGTGGGCCGGTCTTCTCCGGCTCGGCCACTGCCTCGTTCACCGCGACCCCGCGCGCGGTCTTCGACCTGGTCACCGACGTGCGTCGGCTGCCGGAATGGAATGCCGCCATCACGAAGGTGCTGGAGCGTCCGGCGATTTTGGAACCGGGCGCGGAGTGGCTGGTCGTGGTCAAGCCGGCCGGCATGCCGTCGTGGCGAAGCCGCTCGCGCCTGACCGCGATCGACGCCGTCCACGGCGTGTTCCGACACCGCTCGGCGACCGACGACGGCAATCCCGGCTACGTCGAGTGGAACTGGCAGGTGGTCGAGGAAGCCGCCGCCACCCGGCTGACCGTCGAGTGGACGCTGCATCCGCGGACCTTCTGGCGCAAACGCCTGTTCGCCCCCTGGCGGGCCCGAGTCCTGCGCACCCGCGAGGTCCCCGACTCGCTGACCGCCCTGCGCCGAGCCCTCAGCACCACCCACGCCTGAATCCGCCCGCCGCACGACCCGTAGCGGAACGGAACCAGTCGGTCACACGCGGCGGGGCCGGGGGCGCCCGCCGCCTCCGGCTCCCGCTCCCGTACACGTCAGCCCAATGCCTCCGCCAGCGCCGTCGCGGTCTGGGCGAGCAGCGGTTCGTCGGCCGGCGCCGCGGCGTCGTCCTTCGTGGACAGGACCGCCATCACGATCGGCCCCCGCCCCGGCGGCCGGACGATACCCACGTCGTTGGTGGTGCCGTAGCCCCCGGTGCCGGTCTTGTCCGCGACGACCCAGTCCCCGGGAAGCCCCGCCCGCAGTCGTTTGCCGCCGGTCGTGTTGGCCTGCAGCCATCCGGTCAACCGCTCGCGGTCCCGCGCATCGAGCGCACCGCCCAGCGCGAGCCGGGCGTAGGTCCGGCCGAGCGCACGCGGACTCGACGTATCCGTCACCCGCCCCGGCTCCGCCGAATTCAGCGCGGGCTCCCACCGGTCGAGCCGGGTCACCCCGTCCCCGACGGACCGACAAAAACCGGTCACCGCGCCGGGACCGCCGAGCAGGCGAAGCAGCAGATTCGCCGCCCCGTTGTCGCTGTAGGCAATGGCGGCGGCGCACAGGTCCGCGACGATCATGCCATCGGCCAGGTTCTCGGGCCGCCCCGTGACAGGCGCATACCCGACCTCGGTGACGTCCTTCTCGGTGTACCGGATGCGCCTGGCCAGGAACTCCCCGTCCCGATCGAGGTCCCGCAGCACGGCGGCCACCGCGATGGTCTTGAACGACGAACACATCGGGAACAGTTCATCCGCGCGATGGACCACGGTCCGCCCCGAAACCACATCACACGCGAACACCCCGAGCCGTGCCGCATGCGCCCGCTCCAGCGCCCGCAACCGCCCGACGACCCCCCGGTCGTCCACACCCCGCGCGACGGCGCTTCCCGCATCCGGAACAACAACGGCAAGGACCCCCGCGGCAACCCCACCGAGAACCCCGCGCCGACTCGGACCGAACTCCACAACCATCTCCCTCGCCTCGAACATCAACCGGCGGACGGGCCGCCGACCTTCCCGCCTGCCCTCCCCCAAGATCCCGCACACCCGAAACCCACTCGCCACCCGACACCGCGGAGGAACCCCCGCCGGCATCGGGCCCGGCCGGAACCGCGCGACGGGCCTCCCGAGTACCGGGTCCCGCCCCGCCCCGGGACTGCCAAGAGGCCGGCGGCCAGGGTCGGCACGAGAGCTGAGGCAAGGATCGGGGTACGGGTACGCATCGGCTCTTCCCAGGGATCGGAGGGACATCGCCGATCCAGTCTGCGAGGCCCGCCGTCCGTGCGAATCGTCGGCGCGGAGGACGTCGACCCTGGTCCATCCGGGGCGCAATTGCCGTGCCCCGAAGTGCCGTTGCCGGGTCTCCCCCTACGGGTCCGCGCCGCGCCCCGCATGCTCACCGTCAACCGTCGATACGGTACCGCGCCCAGAACGGCGTCAGGTCCCGCGAAGTGGTCGCCCTGGCCGCCTTCTTGAACTCCGCCGTGGTGGAGACTCCGTACCGGTGGGCGGTGGCATAGTCGCGCAGCAGGATCTCCATCGCGGGTTCGCCGATCAGCCGTCGCAGTTCGTGCAGCGCGCACTTTCCGTAGTCGTAGACCACCGTCTCGTAACGTGTCGGGTGCGCGTCCCAGTACCGCATCGAGTTGGTGATCCGCTCCGTCGACGCAGCCCAGGAGAGTTCGCTCCCGCACCCCTCCCCCGTCTTCCCGAGCGCGAGGTCGGTCGCGTATTCGGCGAACGACTCGTCGAGCCACGGGCCGCCGTACTCGTCGTTGCCGACGATCCCGTACCACCACTGGTGGGCCAGTTCGTGTACGAGCGCCGTGGGCCGCACGCGGTCCAGGACGAAGCCCGGATACTCCATGCCGCTGAACCACAGATCGTCGTCCAGGACCACGTCCAGTTCGGTGTACGGGTACGCGCCGAAGCGCCCGGCATGGGCCTCGACGGCCGCCCGCGCGACGTCCAACATGGCCCGAACATCGGCCGGTTCGATGCCGCCGTCCGCGTACACGTTGATCTCGACGCCGGTCGAGGAGGTCCCGGAGATCCCGGTGAACGGCCCCGCCGCCCAGGCGAAGTCCCGCACGTCGCGGGCCGTCGCGGTGGTGACCGTGCGCCCGGGTGCGCCCGGACGGTCGACCGAGGTGCCGGTGGCCGGTACCCGCAGGTTCGACGGGTGGTCGAGCGTGACGTCGAAGTCGGCGGCGAGCGAGTAGAAGGACTCGCCCGTGTTCGTGTACGGGTCCAGGTGCCGGCCCGTCCCGTCCCGAACCGCCAGCACCGGCAGCGCGTTGCCGACGAAGGCGTGGTCGCCGTCGTGGCCGAACCGGTCGATACCGGCCGGGACCCGGATCCGCAGCCGGAAGCCGATCGTGGCGCCCTCCCCGCGACGCAGCGGCCTGCCCAACTCGATCCGCAGGGCCGTGCAGCCGACCGACAGGCCCGCCGGGACACCACCGGTGACCTCGAAGACCTCGATCGGTGGCGCGGAACACGTACCGTGCGCGTTGCCCCACAACCGCAGGTACACCTCACCGAGCGGAGCGGCCGACACGTTGGTGAATCCCACCCGCTCGTGACCGGTCCACCCGCTCCCCGAGGCGTCACCGGCCAACTCGACCGTGTAGCGGGGCGCCGCCGGGGTGCGCACCGCCTCCGCCCGCGCCGCCGGGAACGCTCGTGCCCCATCCGGGCGCACCGACCCGGAGCCGGCCATGCCCCCCGCGACGAACGTGGCCAAGGCGGCGAGCGCGGCCACGGCGATTCTCATCGAACCCCCATCCCCATAGTGATCCCCATCCCGTCCCCGTCCCCGTCCGATCGGCCACGTGCGGAGGCGGGTGGCCGGGCCTGCGCCCGACCACCCGCCGATGCGGCAACGCGCCGGTCAGCTCTCGCCCTTGCCGGTGCGCTCGCGGTGCCGGGTCACCGCCCGGTGCAGCGCCGCGTCGACTTCGGGCAGGTATTCCGCGATGTCCCGGCCCTGCGCGTACTCCACGTACTCCACTGTGGCCACGGTGTGCAGCCCCTGGACGAGGAACGTGTACTCCCGTCCCTCCTCCAACATCAGCACGATGGGCTTGTCGAAGGCGCTGGCCCAGCCCATCTCGATGTGGGTACCCGGGGAAGCCGGGAAGCCCGGGAGCGCGACGAAGACGTCGGCCTTGCGGATCTCGTCCTGGTCGAGGCCGGTGCACTGGTCCGGGCGCATCAGCTCGGCGCCCCACGCCTCGCGGCGGTGCGCGTTGTGCACGGCGAGTCCGCGTGCCTCGAAGTGTCGGATCAGGATGTCGAAGGGCGCCCGTGCGTGCTCCGGCATCTCGCCGGTGGCCGGGTCCAAGAGTTGGATGAACGGCCCGGCCAGGAACAGCGAACTCACGTCGAGGCCGCACAGTCGGTCGGTCGAGGGGGCGATGGTCATGCGGCTGCCTCCGGAATGAGATCGTGGGAACGGAACGGCGTGGTCAGGTCTTGCGGAAACACTGGATGTACGCCTGACCGCTGGTGCCGTACGTGTACTCGGTGCCCTCGTACGCCTGGTACGGATGCGACTCGACCCGGATGCTGCGGAAGTGCGGCAGGTATTGCCACCGCAGTTCCGGCCGGGTACTGAAGAAGGGGATGAACACCCCGCCGGGGCGCAGCGCTCGAACGACCTCGGGCATGGTCCTCGCCCACAGCGCCTCGTCCTTCCACACCTCCATGTCCAGGGCGGGGTCGAAGAACATGCCGTCGATGCTCTCCGACGGCAGTTCGAAGACACGTTGAAAGAAGTCGCCGCGCTCGATGGCGAGGTTGTCGGGCAGCGTCGGGTGCTTGCTTCGGAACAACTCCTCGACCTCGTCGAAGAGTTCAAGCACGGTGTGGCTGCGGGTGGCCGGATTGCCGGCGATCCGCAGCGCGGACAGCCCCAGACCGAGGCCGACTTCGTAGAAGTCCCGGCCGTATTCGCACAACATGTCGGCACTGGCCCACATCAGGTCGCGCTCCCAGGCCTGCATGGCCTGTTCGCCGCCGATGCTCAGGGTCAGCTCGCCGTTCTGCTCGACGAGTTCGATCTCGGGCTTGTCTCGGGTTTCCATGGCATCCGTCCTTTGTGATGACGTGGGAATGGGGGTTCGGGGCGGATCCTCAGGTCCGGCGCGGCACGATCCCGAAATGGCGGCGTGCCGTCGAGACGGCGAGGTCCTGCACGGCGAAGACCGTGAAGTAGTAGGCCTGCGGCGCGGTTTCGGCGGCGAACCGGACCCGGAAGGCGACGTCCTGGGGGCGGTCGTCCACGGCCCGGATCCGGACGGTGGCCGGTACCACGGTCGTGTCCTCACGCAGGTACGTGGGCACGAACAGGCCCAGTCGCACCGGTCCCGGCCGGGCGGCCGTGAGCACCGCACGCACCTCCAACTCCCCACCCTGCGCCACCTCGTCGGCCGCGTACGCCAGCAGGGACGGCGCCTCGGGCACCCGGAAGGTGACGTCGCCGCACCGCATGCAGACCGCGCAGATCGTGTCCGAGACGTGCGGGAGCAATCCGCGCCGGGTGAACTCCTGGGCGGGGCGCCCGCAGTGGCAGGTCACCTCGCGCACCTGCGGATCGAGCGAGCTGCGGTCGCCGAAGTGCGCCGGGTAGCTCATGATCTCGTTCTCGGGGTTCGCCACGACCTGTTCGGTGATCACGTGGTCGAGCGACTGGAGGTCGGCCGTGAGCGAGGAGCGGATCTCCTCGGGCGACTGGTCGGCGAGATGCGTCGGCCGGGCGAGCCACAGGTCCACCTTGCGCGCGAGCTTGACCAGCCTCGGGCGCAACGCGTGGTTGTGCGGGAGCAGTTCCGAGGTGAGCAGGGTGGTCAGGCGCCGTCCGGCGGTGAGCACGAGCGGGTCGGGGCGGTGCTCGGAAGGGGTCGGCGCGGGCATGTCCCGGGGGGTACGGGGCAGCCCGAAACGCATGAACGCCGGGTAGGGGTGTGAGCCGGCGAGGCCGGCGTTCAGGGTGTCCACGGAGTCCGCGCCGGCCAGGGCCGCGCGCATCCACGCGACGTTCTCCGGCCGATCGGAGTCGTGCACGGAGACGGCGGAGACGATCGTGCGGGCCGGTCCGTCGAGGGCGTTGAGCAGCAGCTGATACCGGGGGTCGTACAGCGCGAGGTCGGCCAGCGGGCCGCTGTTGCAGGCGCTGAGCACCACCTCGGCCGCCTCCACGCGGTTGAGCGGGACCAGCTTGTCCTCGGGCTTGTAGCAGGGCAGCCCGTACGCGCAGCGCGGCCCGAGCAGGCCGGCCCGGGGCGGGACGGCCGCGTTCAGGCCGCAGATCGTGAACTCGCCGAGGTTGACGCTGTCGTCCTTGCCGTGTCCCTGGAACGCCACCCGATGCCAGCGCGTGCCCAGGATCTCGGCCTGAATGTCGACGCGTTCGAAGTCGCGGTCGTCGAACACCCGGACCCCGGAGGGGTGCGGCGGGCGGTCGGTGTCGGTGAACAGGCCGATCGCGTCGACCCCGGCGGCCGGTGTCGAGGTGTACTGCTTGGCCACGTTCCAGGCCACCGAGGCCGCGTCGCGTCCGCTCAGCAGGGTGAGGCCGGGCTCGCGGCCGCGATAGGTGGTCAGCAGCAGGCCGCGGATCGGGTCCAGGTTGAGCCGGTCGTAGCAGCCGACGAGCAGCAGCGTTCCGGGGTGTCGACGCCGGAACGCCGCGGCCGTGCCGCAGAGTTCGTGCTCGGTCACCCAGGTGCGGGCGAGCGGGCGGGCGAGCGCGGGCAGACCGTCGGGCAGGTCCTCCGCCCCGAGCAGGATGCCCACGTCGAGGGGTTCGGGGAGGGCGATCCCGGCGTACAGGCGCGAGGCCAGTTCGACGGCGTGCGCCAGGTCCGGGCGTTCGGCGCACGCCACGGGTACGGGGGTTTGCGCGGGCGCGGCCAGGAACTCGACCACCGCCTGCGGCAGTCGGTCGAAGTCGACCACGGTGAACAGCGCGCCGGCGGGCGTCGGATCCGGGCGGTCGGGTGCTGCGGCGACAACGGGAGCGTTCATGACGGGTGACCTCGTGTGTGATGTGGATTGGCCCGGTCGGGCACGGGGCGAACCGGGTGGGGCGGACGGGACTTCGCCGGCGGTCGGCGGCCATCGCGGGGCCGGAGCGGTCGAAGGAGGCGGTCAAGTCGCGCACTGCGCCGGGGGCGCGGCCTCGGGGACGAGCACCCTGCGTCCCGCGAAAGCCAGTCCCGCGCCCACCAGGGCCACGCCGAACGCGACCGTGAACACACCGCGTGGGCCGATCGGGTCCATCAGCAGACCACCGACCTGTTGACCCATCGCGTCCCCCAGGACCGTTGCCAGCGACGCCCACGTGAACGCCTGTGCCAGCAGCCGCGGGTCCGCGAGGGCGCCGACGAGGGTCATCTCGCCGGCCGACACCAGGGCCATCGGCATGCTCCCGACGACCAGGGCGATGCCCAGGGTCACCGGGGAGGTGGTGGGCACGGTCAGCCCGGTACCGATCGCGTACGCGAGCACCAGCCGGGGGAAGCGCACATGCATCGCGACCCGCGACGGGGCGCGCCCCAGCCACAGCGCGCCCAGTGCGCTGCCGACCCCCCAGCAGGCGTACACGACTCCCGTGCCGTCGCTCGATCCGTGCGCGGACACCGAGGCCGGAATGGCCAGCGTCATCAGGCCGATCGGGACGGCACTCGCCGCCATCACGCCCATCAGCACGAGCATCGGCGGATCGCGCAGGGGGTGGCGCGGCGCGGCGCGGGCGTCGGCCCCCTCCGAGCCGGGATCGGCCACCGCTTCCGGGTTGGTGGGCACGCGCACGCAGGCCAGGCCGAGGGCGCCCGCGCCGCCGACGACGGCGACCACGGTCAGCGCCGCTCCGGCGGAGCCGCACACCATCAGGGCCGCGAGCATCAACGGTGCACCGATGACCAGGATCTCGGTGAGCAGGGCCTCCCACAGGTAGGCGGTCTCCCGTTGCGCGTCGTCGAGCGGCATGCGCGCCCACAGCGCCCGCATGCACGCGTTCGTCGGCGGCAGCGCGATGCCCGAGGCGACGGCCAGGACGGGCTGCGCCCAGGAGCCGGGTCGGGTGGCCCACACCAGCGCGGCGAGCGTGGCCGGATAGGCGAGGCCGGTCACGATCAGCACGCCTCGGCGGCCGTCGCGGTCGAGCAGGCGGGCGATCAGCGGACTGCCGAGGGCCATGCCGACCGTGTACAGCGCGGCGATCAGCCCGGCCTGCGGGTAACTCCCGCCCTGCTCGCGGATCGTCAGTACCATGGCCAGCGACATCAGGTAGACGGGCAGCCGGGCGACGACACTCCACCAGGCCACGCCGGCGACGCCGGGGCGGGTGAGCAGGGCACGGAAGCGGGTGAACAGCCCGCCGCCGGGCTCGGAGGCCGCCGCCGGCGCCGAGTTCGCGGCGGCCGGGCCCGGGTCGACCACGGATCCGGCGTCGGTCCCGGTCTCGGTGTCGGTGTCCTCCCGACGCGGAGCGGCGGTCATCCGGACACCGGATCAGGTTCGCGGACCGGGGCAACCTCGATCGTGAAGGCGTCCAGGACCGCCCGCATACGCCGTTCGACCTGCCCGATCGACTCGCCCACGACGTGGACGTGTCCCGAGGCGTTGTGCGACGCGCGGCGGGCCGTCACCGTGTCGCCGACCCCGGCCCGCACGACCGCGTCGACCACGCCGGGCAGGCGCAGGAGTTCGTCCGCCGAGGTGACCCGGCGTACCGTTCCCGATCCGGGCAGCGGCAGCAGCAGATCGCCGGCGCACCGGCGTTCGCGGTAGTCCAGGCGGGGGCGGCGGCCAAGGTACACGTCCAGCGTGGCCGCGAAGACGTCGAATCCGTAGGCGTGTCCGTGGTTGGCGGGGATCTCGCAGCCGGCCAACCGGATCCCGATCTCGCCGGCGTAGACCTGCCCGTCGACCACGAAGAACTCCATGTGGGCGTATCCGTGGTCGATGCCCATGCCGGTGACGATGCGCTGGAGCAGGGCGGGCAGGTCCACGGCCGGGCCCTCGTCCGTACCGACGCTGATGTTGGCGTTCATCGCGCCGTCGACGATGGCCAGCGGGCGGTAGGGCATCGCGCTGGGCCAGGCGCTCAGTACCTCGCCCTCGTGGATGAGCGCGCACACCTCCCATTCGGTGCCGCCGAGGTACTGCTCGACCATGAAGTCGCGGGCGGTGAGGTCGATGTCGCGCACCGCGTCCCGGTCGCGCAGCAGGTGGGTGTCGACGCACGCGAACGAGTCCACCGGCTTGAGCACGAGCGGCCATCCGTGTTCCGCGGCGAACCGCTCCACGTCCGCCGCCGACCGCACGTGGCCGAAGGCGGCGGTGCGCAGGCCGAGTTCGCGGAACCGCCGCTTCATCGCGGCCTTGTCACGCACCCAGGCCACCTGGTGTTCGCCGAGGTGGGGCAGTCCGGCCAGGGCGGCGAAGCGCTGCGCGACGTGCTGGCGCGGCTCGGAGGGGTTGCAGAAGCGGGTGGGCGGTGTGGGCAGTTCGGCGGCCCACTCCCGGTAGCGCCGGGCCTCCTCCGCCAGGGGCACACCTTCGCGAACCCAGAACGCCGGCAGGTGCGCGGTCTCGCTCAGGTAGTCCTCGCGCAGATCGCCACGCAACTCGGCGAACCGCAGCAGGACCAGGCCTTCGGGCAACGCCCGTGCCGCGTAGCGGGTGAACGACGAGGCACGATCGTCCACCATCAGCAACACGGGCGCCCGCCCCGCGCTCACACCGCCTCCAGGACGCGCCGGATCGCCTTGACCGCGGCGACCTGTTCCGCCTCCGGCAATTCCGGCGCCAGCGGTACGCACAGCGTGCGGTCCAATCGATCGCGGGTACGCGCGAATCCGTCGTGGCTGAGCATGAGCGAGCCCTCGGGGGCGTGGTTCCACGGGAAGCCGTCGGCGTAGAGCGAGCGGCGGCCGGTGAGTACCGGGTGCTCCGGCAACAGGTACTTGTTCAGCGTCCAGTTGGCGATGCCCTCGGCGGTCAGCGCGGCCACGGCGGCGTCGCGCAGCGCGCGGTCGCGGCAGCGAAAGCGCAGGCTGACCTTCGCGTCGCCCGCCGCGCGCGGCCGTACCTCCAGGTCCGCCCGGTCCGGCAGGTCCCCCATCGCGATGGCGTACATGCGCTCCAGCCCCTCGAGGAGTTCGTCGAGATGACGGAACTGCTGGCACTGGACCGCGGCGACCTGCTCGCCGGTGACGAAGTTCTCCCCGTAGTAGGCGTCTTCGTTCCAGGTGGGATAACGCCCGGGCACCCGCGCCGAGCCGTGGTCGTGGTAGCAGCGCATCGCCGCCCACGCCTGCTCGTCGTTGCTGATCACCAACCCGCCCTCGCCCGAGGTGAGCACCTTGTTGTGGTGGAAGCTGAAGGTCCCCGCGTAGCCCGCGGTCCCCACCGAACGGCCGTCCGGGAAGCGGGCGCCGAGGGACTGGGCACAGTCCTCGATCAGATACGGCACCCCCTCGGGCAGCGTGGCCACCGCGCCCTCCATGTGGGCCACGATCACCCGTTCGGCGTCGGACGGCAGCAGCGTGGGGTCCAGCGACAACGAGTCGTCGGCGTCGACCAGTACCGGGATCAGCCCGCAGGACAACACGGCGCCGGCCACCGCCACGAACGTGACGGCCGGCATGTACACCCGGTCGCCGATGCGCGGGCGGGTGGCGATCAGCGCGAGTCGCAGCGCCTCGGTGCAGTTGTGTACGGCCAACGTGTGAGCCACGCCCAGGCGTTCGCAGGTGACCCGCTCCAACCGCGAGGCCATGCTCTCGGTTTCGGTCTGGTAACGGAACAACACCTGGTGGTCGATCACCTCCCGCAGTTCCGTCATGTCGGACCAGTCGAGCCAGTTCGCGCCGTAGGGCAGGAAACGTTGTCCCAGTCGCTTGTCCAGGGTCATCGCGTGTCCGCCTCCGTGATCGGGTACACCGCGTTGTCGACGAGCATTTCCTCGCCCTTGTGGTTGCGCAGGCGCAGGCCGTCGGGGGTGACGGTGAAGTAGGGCCGCGCGATGGGGATCTTGCCGAGGCGGGTGGTCAGCACGTACTGCGGCACCCCGAAGCCGGTGATGTGGCCCTGGAGGCCCTCCATGATCTCCCAGCCCTTGGCCACGGAGGTCATGAAGTGCGAGACGCCGGTGACGTTGTCGCAGTGGTACAGGTAGTACGGGCGGACCCGGATACGCAGCAGTTCCGTCATCAGCGTGCGCATGGTCGCGACGTCGTCGTTGATCCCGCGCAGCAGCACGGTCTGGTTCCCCACCGGGATGCCGTGGCGCAACATGCGGTCCACCGCCGCGCTCGCCTCCGGGGTGATCTCCTTGGGGTGGTTGAAGTGGGTGTTGACCCATACCGGGTGATACCGGGCCAGCATCTCGCACAGTTCGTCGGTGATGCGCTGCGGCAACAACACGGGGAATCGACTGCCGATCCGGATGATCTCCACGCTCGGGATCGCCCGCAGTCCCGCGATGATCTCCTCGAGTTTGCCGTCCCGATAGGACAGCGGATCCCCGCCGGTCAGCAACACGTCCCGGATCTGCGGGTGTTCGGCGATGTAGCGCAGATCCTCGTCGAAGGACTCGCCCTCGTCGTCGCGGAAGTAGGTGCCGTTGACGTCGGTGGTGTGGAACTTGCGCGTGCAGTGCCGGCAGTACACCGGGCATGCCTCGGTGACCAGCAGGATGACCCGGTCCGGATACTTGTGCACGACACGATTGGTCTTGCGGTAGAACGTGTCGCCGACGGGGTCGACCTCCGCGCCGGAGAACTCGACCAGTTCGCCGCCGGCGGGCACGGCCTGTTGCCGTACGGGACAGAGCGGGTCGTCGGGATCCATCAGCGAGGCGTAGTAGGGCGTGATGCTCCAGCGATATCGCCCCGCCACCCCGGCGATCGCCTGCTCCTCCTCGGGAGTGAGGTTGATCCACTGCCGGGCCTTGTCGACGTTGGTGATGCGTCGACGCATGTGCCAGTGCCAGTCGTTCCAGTCCGAGTCGGGGACATCGGGGCGCACGATCGTGGCGGCGGCCTGGGTGTCGGTGTCGAGGGGGATGGCGGACATGGCGGCTCCAGGGTTGACGGACCTTCGGCGACGCGAGGCGTGCGGTCGGGTGCGCGGGGCGGGGCCCGGCCGGTGGTGGTGACCCGGGCGCTCAGCGGGGGCGGTGCGGCCGGGTGGAGACCCGGCGGAAAACCCGGTCGGGTACCGGGCTGCTCACAATGGTGCGAGCGCGAGTTGGCGGAGTGTGCGGGCGACGCGTTGCGCGCCGCGCAGATCGTCCGGTTCGGGGTCGAGTAGGTCCCAAGGCACGGCGCCGTCGGACGATTCCCATACGGAGTCGTGCTCGGGATCCTCGACGAGCGGAATGGGGAGCAACCGCCGCATCCGCGTGGCCAGATCGCGCTGGGCCTCGCCCAGGGCGGGTAGGAACGCGAGCGGCGCACGCCGGGCCCGGGCCAGGGCGACGGCGCCCAACGTCGGTGCGGCCAGGAAGACTTCGGCCTCGGCGTGCAACGCGTCCACGTCCACGTCGACCGCGCGGCTCACCCGCACCCGCCGGTCGTCGCCGAGACCGGCCAGCGCAGCGCGGATCGGCTTCAGCCGCGTATCGCAGACCACGTCGCATCGACCGGTCCGGCGCAGCGCCGCCCGAACCAGCGCGGGCACCGTCTCGGCGGCGAAGGTGTCCGCCTCGGCGGCCGGCACCTCCCACGCCGACAACAGCAGCAGGGTTCCGCCGCGTTGCCGCCCGCGCGCCGACCGGGCGGGCGCGAGCAGGCCGGTGGGTCGGGCCTCGCCGGCGCCGGGCGCGGGGTCGGGCAACCATCCGGGCCGATGGACCCGATGCAGCACTCCGTCGACGCGCGCGGGTGGGTCGCCCGGGGGCCGGTGACCCGACGTCAGGTGTACGACCGGCACGCCGGACGCGCGGAGTCGGCCCGTGGCGTCCTCGTCGTCGCAGACCAACACCACGTCCGGCCGCGGCTCGTCGGGGGCCTCCCGTACCGGCCGCAGGTCCCCGAGATGGGCGGCGATCCGGCGCCGGGCGAGCAGCGAGTCCAGGTGCTCGTCGCGGGAGACCAGCAGGATCCGCCGCGCGGACTCGGCGGACGGTGCCGCGGAGCCCGGCCCCTCGCCGGCCGTTCGTCGCGCGTCGGCTCCTTCCCGGGGAGTCAGTACTGCCATGCCGTCACCGACCCCAGCCGGGCGACGTCGTCGCTGTAGCCGGCCGCCGTGGTGGAACATCCGTTGCACACCAGGGGCCCGCGTTCGCGGTAGAAGTCGGCGTGCGCACGGAACGCCGGGGTGTCCAGGTCGATCACACCCGCTTCGCGCAGCGGCGCGCCGCCCGGGCCGTCGTCCCCTTCGCGGTGCGGGATGCAGCTGCACGCGTACATCCGCCCGTACTTGCCGTCGATGTAGATGACGTCGTCGGCGACGTGGCACTGCGGCAGCGACGCGCGCGGGGTGACGGATTCGGCGAAGTAGCGTTCCTGTTCCGCAGGTTCGTCACCGTAGAAACGTTTGCCCATCGGCACGAGCAGCACGTTCGGGTCCGCGTCGTAGACGCGGTCGCAGACGCGGCGCACGTCGTCGGGGTCGGGATAGGTGATGCTGCGGTCCAGTTTCAGCGCGGACAACTCCCACTGTCGCACTCCGGCTCGCGTCAACACCTCCTGGAGCAGCGGCATTTCGTGGTAGTTGTGTGGTCCGACCACGGTGTTGACCCGGGGCAGGACGCCGAGGTCGGCGGCGGCGCGCAGTCCGCGCAGCCCGCTGTCGAACATGCCTGGCGATCGGCGGTAGACGTCGTGCGTCGCGGCGGACGCCCCGTCGAGGCTGACGATCACCTGGGCCAGGCCCGCCTCGGCCAGCCGCTCGGCCATCCTGGGCAACATCGAGCCGTTGGTGATCAGGGACATCTTCATACCGGCCGCCGCGCCGGAGCGCACCAGGTCCACCACGTCCGGGTGCATGAGGGGTTCGCCGCCGGTGAAGCGCACATAAGCCACGCCGGCCGCGCGGGCTTTCGGCAACAGGTCGGCGAAGTCCTCGCGCGAAAAGCGGAATGTGTCGCGCGACAACGCGAAGTCGCACATGAAACAGTCGGCGTTGCAGGCTTCCAGAATCCGGATGAACAGATAACGATGACGCTCACGCACAGGGGACCCCTTCGGGCCGGTCGGAGGCGGGGCGGGCATGGGTGTGGCGGGGCGGGACGACATGAGGGTGTGCGGCGGTCAGGCGGCGCGGGGTACGCCCGGCAGGAGCGCGAGCAGGGCGTCGGCCACGTCCGCGGCCCCGTCGACACCGACGGTCGCAGTCAGCGCGCCCCAGTCGTCGGCCCCGGCGGCGGCGCCGCGCAGCGCGGTCAGGATGGCGTCGCGCAACACGACGGTCGTGCTCCGGACCGCCGTGTCCGCGGCCGCCGCGGCGATTCCGGCATAGATTCGCTCCAGGGCGTGGTCCTCGCCGCGAGTACGCAGCGACAGCGCCTCCTCTTCGGCGAACACCGCCTTGGGCCAGGTGATTCGGGTCTTCGTACCGATCGCGCGGCTGTGGAAACGGCCGTTGAAGATCTGGCTGAGGTTCTGTGGCGGCAGGCACAGCGTGGGGACGCGCAGCCGGCCGGCTTCGAGGAGGGTGGTCAGGCCCGGGGAGGTCAGCAGCACGTCGCAGCCGGCGAGCCGATCCAGGAACTCGCCGTGTGCGAGCGCGCCCGTGCTCACGTGTGGCGGGGTGATCGACGCGTCCACGAGGCGTCCGGCGAGGTCGGCCGGCAGGTTGCCGGCGAGGTGTACCTCGTGCACCCCGTGGGCGGCGAGCGCTTCCAGGACGGCGGGAACGACGATGCGCGGATAGGCGGTCCAGTCGGCGAGCCGAGGTGCGCGCAGGCCGCCGAGACTGACCAGGGCGGTGCGGTGGGGACCGGCGGCGGAGGCCGCCCGCTCGGCGCGGGGCGGGGTGCCGACGACGGCGCCCACCCAGCGCAGCGCTCGCACGGATGCCAGCACGTCCCGGCATTCGGCGGGCAGTTCGACGCACCTCTGCGCGCAGTAGACCGTCGCCTCCAGGGGCAGCGCCACCCGGTCCCCCTCGCCCCACATGAACGGCAGGCTGTCCACGAACACGGTCGGTACGCCGGCCGCCTCCGTCGCCTTGGCGACGGCACCGTCCAGGACGACGACCGCGGCCACCGCCGCTTCCGCGCCGGTGACGGCGGTGACGGCTTCGGGTACGTCCTCGGCGTCGTCCGGCAGGTCGTACCAGCGCTCGATGGCGTGTTCGGACAACACGGGCCGGCCGAGCCCGGAGGCCAGGCCGACGAATCGCAGCGGCACCGCCGTGCGTTCGCGCAAGGCCGCGAGGATCGCGCCGAGTTTCCCCGAGCTGCCCCAGCCGAATTCTGCTCCGGAGACGATTACGGTTCGTGTACTGGAATCAGTGCGCAATTGAATCCGTCTCGACTTCCCGGTCGGCGGGTTGGCGACATCAATGTAGGTCGCCGCCCCGGAGCCATGCAACCAGTTAGTCGAGATTCGCCCGTATGCAGGAATGATATTTCCATCGGGAATTCAACATTCCGAGAATACGGATCGCTTATATGAGAATCGGCATCGTTCGATTCGACAACGGCTCGCCCACGGGCCGACTCCTGCGAACCCCGCCGGTTCGCCCGTCACGCCCCGGCCGCCTGTCACCTGCCGCCCGGCCTTGTTGGCAAGGTGGTCAACAGCTTATTATCCATCTTGCCAATAGGAGGGTCATGACCGGACGACGCAGGCGCACGCCCGAGCAGGCGCGGGAGGAGATCCTGGAAGCCGCCACCGAACTCATCGCGCAACACGGCCCGGACGGTGTGGGGTTGCGCCGGATCGCGGAGGCGGTCGGCGTGACGCACGGACTGGTGACGCACTACTTCGGCACCTACCGGGCGCTGGTACGAGCCGTCCTGCAACGCGAGAACGAGCGCAAACGCGAACTGGTCCGCGAACGTATGCGCGCCGACGGGGGCGTGCCCTTCGCGGGCGGCATGACGCGGGTCCTGTTCGACATCGTCGCGGACGAGCGCTACGTACGGCTGTGGGCCTGGTCCCAACTGCACGACTGGGACGTCGAGACGCCCGGGGCGAACCTCTCCAAACTGGTCGACGCCGTGGAGGAGGGGGTACGCAGCGTGCTCCCCCCGCCCCGGGGACCGGATCGGGCCCGGGTCGAGATGGTCGTCTTCCTGGCCCTGTCCGGCTCCTACGGCTATGCGATGGGCCGACGGTATTGGCTCACCGACCTCGGCCGTGATCCCGACGACCCGGGCCACGACGAGGCCTTCCGCGCCGCCCTGTCCGCAGTCCTCGCCACCCACCTCGAAGGATGACGCCATGACCGCCGACCCCGGACACCCCGACCCCCAACGGCACCTTGCGACCGACCCGAAGCAGGTGGTCCTCGCCGACGACGTCGATCGATACCGGGCCGAGGAACGCCTGCGCAGCGCCGTCGAGAACGGCCGGCTCGCCGTGGACCGACTGGGGCCCCGGCTCGACGAGGTACACGCGGCGCGCACCCGCGCCGAACTGGAGGCCGCCTGCCGCGGCCTCCCCGAACCGGGCCCCCGGGACACACTCGTGGTGGACCGCGCGCCGACCTCCGGCCGCTTCGTATCCGGGATTTTCAGCGGCTTCGAACGCAAGGGCGAGTGGGTCGTCCCGTCGCGCCTGACCGTCTGGTCGATGTGGGGCGGCGGTCGACTGGATCTGTCCGAGGCCCGCTTCGGCAGCCGGGACACCGAGATCCGGGCCGTCTCGCTCTGGGGCGGCACCAGGATCCTGGTGCCGGACGACATCGAGGTCGAGGTCAGGGGGTTCGGCCTGTTCGGCGTCGTGGACAAACGAGTTGCCCGCAAGCTCGACAAGCCCGGCACACCACGCGTCGTGATCAGGGGCTTCGCCCTCTTCGGCGCCGTCGTGACCCGGAACAAGCAGACCCCCGGATCGTCCCCGAAGAGCTGATCCGGCGAACCCTTCGTCCCCCTGCGCTCGGACCCAACCACCGTTCCCCGAGCGGGAGTTCACCATCGCGTGGCTGCATCGAAAGGCGAATGGCGGGGGTGGCTAGGCGACCCGGGTGGATGTGTGGTCGTCGTCGGGCAGGTGGATGTCGTCGACGGCCACGTTCACCTCGACCACTTCCAGGCCGGTCATGCGCTCGACCGTGGCGATGACGTTCCCGCGCACCGCCTGACCCAGTTCGGCGATCGGGACGCCGTACTCCACCACCAGGTTCAGGTCGAGGGCGCATTGGCGCTCGCCGACCTCCACGCTCACCCCGTGCGCCACGTTCGGCCGACCGCCCGGCACCCGCCGGCGTACCGCGTCCAGCGCTCGCGCCACCGAGCCGCCCAGGGCGTGCACACCCTCGATCTCCCGGGCGGCCACACCGGTGATCTTCGCGATCACGCCGTCGGCGATCGCGGTGCGACCGCGCGTGCCCGCGGCCGTCGGCTCCACCGTTTGCGGCAAGCGGTCCGGCCCGCCCGGCACGAGTCGCGCGCCGTCGGCGACCTCGGGCGCCACCGCCACCGTATCCGTCACGTTCTTCGACTCAGGCATCACACGCGACCCTTCTTCGGCTACGGCCAGGGCTACGGCTGCGGTTTCGGGCCTCGGTTCGTGCCCACTGCCCACAACCTCCGTGACCGGCCGTCTGCCCGCGCCGGGCACACTCATTCCTGCCGGCGCGCCCGGCCTACATGGCGACCCACGGAACGCTGCCCGTGTTCCCCGTACGGCCGTTCTCGGTGCAGTGTGCGGGCGGCGTGGCGCCGTACACGTACTGGATGAAGTCGCGCAGGTCGTTGCGCCAGTAGTCCCAGCCGTGTTCACCGGGACCGGTGCAGTAGCGCGGCGTGAACGACGTACCGATGACCGCGCGCAGTTGGTCGTTCCACGTCTTGATGTCCGACTCCCCCTGCCCGCTGGGCAACCCCTGGCCGTTCGCGCCACCGGAGTACATCGCGAACTTGCCCGAACTGCCCGCGTAGTCCGCGTACTTGCCCGCCGCGGCCAGGCCCACCGGGGTGATCGCCGACCAGTTCGCCTGGGGCCCGTAGACGGCCTCGGCGCGCTCCAACGGGGTGCCGAACACACGGTAGTTCGCATCGATCAGCCCGTTCCAGGAGGTCGCCGCGCCATATCCGAGCATCGAGTCGGCCACCCGGTTCAACGCCCGGTCGTCGGCGAGCGTGGTGCCGCCCGAGAAGGCCCCTACCGCCGAGAACCGGTCCCGCAGATCGGCGGCATAGCGCAGCGCGCCGAGTCCGCCCATCGACACACCCGCGATCGCGCGTCCCGAACGGTTGTCGATCGTGTTGAAGTTCGCGTCGATCCAGGGCACCAACTGCCGCATGTGGAACGTCTCCCACATCGGCGCGAAGTTGCCCTGGGTGTGTCCGGCCCAGTCGGTGTACCAACCGGCCTTGCCGCCCTCGGGCATGACCACGATGCCCTTGAAGGTTCGCCGGTCGATCGTGTTCAGCACGTCGCCCGCGTCCGACTCGGACCACTGCTCGAAGTCGCCGAACCCGCCGTGCAGCAGGTACAACACCGGATACCTGTTGGCGGGATCGGTCGCGTAGTCGTCCGGCAGCCAGATCCGCACCTTGACCGGCACGGTGACCGGGTCGATCGACGGCGTACCGCCGCGCGCCTGCATGATCGCCGAGGTGGTCATCGTGGCGTCGTACATTTTGCGGTCGCTGAGCAGGTTCGAGTTCGTCCACTGGGTGAGCGTGATGCCGTGCGAGTTCGCCGCCGGCAGCGGCGGTGCGGGCGGCGGCGGGAACGCCTGCGCCTGGGTGGGCACGCCCACCACGGCCGCGATCAACGCCGCCGCGACCGCGCACACCATCGCCGCGCGGCGCACGCGACGGCGAGTGCGCCCCGGTGCGTGCGTTCCGTTCGTTCCGTCCTTGTCGTTTGTGCCGTCCACGAACACCCCCGATGGCTCTTCGCCATATCGATGTGCCCCCACGCGGGCCCGACCTGGCGCAACCCTGGCCGACCCGGGACCGCCTGTCCTCCCGCACACGGTGGACATCGCGGGTAAACCTGCGCGGTAGCGCTCGACCCGACCTGCACCGACCGCGGTATGACCTCGCCACCCACGCCGCCCGACCCGGATGAAAGAATCCGGTACATGACGCACCAGGATCGGACGGATTCCATACCCAATCTCGACCCGAACGGTCCGCTGATCGTCGTCGCGGCGGCCATCGTGCACGCGGGGCATCTCATGGTGGTCAGCAAGAAGGCGGCGCCGGACCTGTTCTATCTGCCCGGCGGCAAGCCCGACCCGGGCGAGAACCCGCTACAGACGCTGCGCCGCGAACTGGACGAGGAACTGGGCGCGCGGCTCGTGGCACCGCGCTTCCTCGCCGACTTCGACTCCGTCGCCGCCCTGGAGGGTGTGCCCATGCGACTCACCGTCTTCGAGACCCGCCTGGACCGCGACCCCGTGCCCGCCGCCGAACTCGCCGACCTGCGCTGGACGTCCGGCCGAGACGACCACCTGCGCCTCGCCCCCGCGGTCACCGATCACATCCTCCCGCTGCTGCGCCGCACCGGCGCCCTCGCCGCCTGAGGCAATCGCCCGCCGTCGCGGTGCTCGTCCCCAAATTCGGTCGCGTCGCCCCCGTACCGCGTGCCACGGTGGCGAATCGACACGAGGGAGGTCCGATGGCATCGGTCATCATCTGCGGCGCCGGCGTGGTGGGTCTGACCACGGCCCTGTTACTCGCCCGTGACGGGCACGAGGTGACCGTGTACGAGGGCGACCCATCCCTCCCGCCCGAGGACCCCGCGCAGGCGTGGACCGCGTGGCAGCGTCCGGGCGTGGCGCAGTTTCGCCAGCCGCACAACCTGCTGCCCCGGTTTCGGGGCGTACTCGCCGAGGAACTGCCCGATGTGATCGAGCGGCTCGTGGCGGCCGGCTGTTTCGAGGGCAGCGCGCTGCATCCGCTGCCGCCGAGCATCACCGATTACGTGCCCCGGCCCGAGGACGACCGTTTCCGCTTCCTCACCGGCCGACGCCCCGTCGTCGAGGCGGTGTTCGCGGCGGCGGCGGTCGCGGCCGGCATCCGCGTGCATCGCGGCGTCGGGATCGCCGGCCTGCTCACCGGCGCACCGGTGCTCGCGGACACCACCCATGTGACCGGCGTCCGCACCGCCGACGGCGCCGAGGCCCACGCCGACCTGGTGATCGACGCCACGGGCCGCCGTACACGCTCGGCGCGTTGGCTCGCCGACATCGGCGCACCGGAGCCGGCCGTCGATGCCGAGGATGGCGGATTCGCCTACTACACGCGCTACTTCACCGGCCCGCGGCAGCCGGCGCGACGCGGCGCGCCCTACACCGAGTACGACACGTTCGCCCTGCTGACCATTCCGGGCGACAACGACACCTGGTCCGTCACCGTCGTCACCACGTCGGGCGACGCGCCGCTCAAGGCGCTCCGCGATCCCGAGATCTTCACCCGGGTGGTCGCGGCCTGCCCGGCCCAGGCCCACTGGCTCGCCGGTACGCCCCTGACCGACATCGTGGCGATGGCCGGAATCCTCGACTGCCGCCGCCGGTTCGTGGTGGACGGGCGCCCGGTCGTCACCGGCTTCGCGGCCGTCGGCGACGCGTGGGCGTGCACCAACCCCACCGCCGCACGCGGCCTCAGCGTCGGCCTGGTCCAGGCCCAACTGCTGCGCGACGTACTCCGCGAACACGCCGACGCCCCGGCCGAGTTCCCCCTGGCATGGGACGAGGCCACCGAACGCGTCGTCACCCCGTACCACCAGGACCAACTCGTCGCCGACCGCGCCCGCGCCGCCGCGATGAACCCGGACCGCAGCACCGAACCACCCCCCACCCCAAGCCCGTTCGGCGCGGCCGCGTTCCACGACGCCGACCTCTTCCGCGCCCTCCTGGAAACGGCCACGTGCCTGGCCCTTCCCGCGGACGTCCTCACCCGCCCAACCATCCAAGCCAAACTCCGAACCCCCCAGCCCCGAGCCACCCCACCCAACCCCGGTCCCGGTCCCGGCCCTCAGGGCCCCACCCGCACCCACCTGCTTCAACTGCTCGCCGACTGACGCCGCCGGCCCCGCGTGTCGCCGACGGGCCGGTTCTCACCTGCTGCCGGAGGGCGACGCCACCGTGTCGCGGGCGGTTTCCACGTTGCCGTGGAGGTCGTGTGCGGCGTCGGCGACGCCGAGTGAGGTGATGGTGACGCAGCCGGCCAGCAGTATCGCCGCCGCCCGGGCCGTGGGGTTGCGCCGTTGCGGGGTGGGTGCCAGGAGCGCGGCGACGCGTCGGGGCATGGGTCCGCTGACCACGGACAGGGCGAGGCGCGAGCGTCGCGGGCCCGTATGTGCGGCGAGTGCCGCACGGGCCAGGGCGCGGGCCGCCAGCCGGCGGTCCGCGACAGCCGCGGCGGCGGTTTCGTCCGCCCATCGCTCCAAGCCGTAGGCGACCACCGTGCGAAACGGGCGCAGGGCTGGGTTGACGGCCACCGCGAGTTCGACCGCCGCGAGAAAGAAGTGGTGTCCGCCGGCGAGGTGGGCGCGCTCATGGGCGAACAGGACCTCGCGCTCGTCCACGTCCAGCGCGCGCAGCATCGCCGTACTGACCACGACACGGGAGGGCCGGCCCGGCAGGGCGTAGGCGATCGCCGACTCGTCCACCACCACGGCCAGTTCGGTACCCCCCGGCGAGACCGGGCCGAGTCGGCGGGCGTCGACCAGGTCGCGCCACAGCACCCACCCCGTGCGTGCCAGGGACAACAGGGCCGCGGTCAACACCACCGCCGCCAGGACGCCGATCATCGGCCGGTCGGCGAGGGCTCCCTCGCGCACCGCGGCGGGCGTGTAGTCGCCCAGGACCGCCACCACCGGGAGTTGCACCAGCCCGCCGCCGACAAGCAGCGCCAATGCGGCGACCGTCGTACCGCCCAGGACGACGGCCGTCACCGTGAACAGCCAGACCGCCCGGTGTGGGGACATCCCGTCGGCGAGGACCTCCCACCGCGCCATACTCGCCACCGCCGGGAGCAGGAGCGGCAGAAGCAGGGGGATCCATACGGCGTACGTCACGTCGACCCCCCTTCCGTGCGGTGTCGGGATGCGCCCGGTTCGGATTCGACGGGGGGATCGGCCGCGGCGAGATCCAGAAGTTCGCGCAGTTGGCGTTCCTCGGCGCGGTCCAGGCGCGAGACGAAGCGGGCCAGGACCGTTCGTCGGTCGGGTTCGCGGTCGAGTTCGGCGTGCATGCGGTCGGCGGCCATGCTCGGCAGGTCCGCCACCGGCGCGTACGCAAACGCCCGACCCGCAGGCGTCCGCGTCACCACGCCCTTGTCGAGCAGTCGGGTCAGGATCGTCACCACGGTCGTGCGCGCCAGTGTGTCCCCCAGCGCGGCGCGGACCTCGCCGGGAGTCAACGGCCCCTCGGCCGCGCCGAGCACGCCGAGTATCGAACTCTCCAATTCGCCCGCCGCCCGGCGGCCACTACCGGTGGTCACGACACCACCCTCTCGCATCGTCTACAGTTCCTGACGTCTACAGCCTGTAGACATCGAGGCGAAGTCTACGCGACCAGGCCCCGGCGCGCCCGCGCGCATCGGCGCGCACCGTCGACCGGAACACGTGGACGAACCCCGATCGGTTCCCCACGCCCGGCGGTGGATCCATACCGGCACCCACCCTTCGAAGACCCGACATGCCCGGAAGGGGCCCTCATCCCGTGACCACACCCATGTACGACCAAGCCATGGACGGGGCTCGGATCGACGGCGGCTGGTACACCGCAGTCACCGACTTCGCCCATGACACCCCCTGGCTCAACGCGCCCGCCCTCGCCTGGACAACCTATGGCGCGGCCCTGTTCGTGCTACTCCTCTGCGTCGGCTGGTGGCGGGCCAGACGCGCCGACGCCGCGACCATGACCGCCGCCCTGGCCGCCATCGCCGCCACGGCAATCGCCTACCTCGTCAACTCCGGCATCAAGGAGGCCCTCGTCGAACCGCGCCCGTGCCGGGCACTTCCCCACGCCTTCCTCGTGGAGGCATGCCCCGCGGCCAACGACTACGCCTTCCCGAGCAACCACGCCACCGTCGCCTTCGCCGCGGCCGTCGGCCTCCTCCTGGTCGATCGCAGACTCGGCGTCCTCGCCCTGATCGCCGCCGTCCTCATGGGCGCCTCACGCGTGTACGTCGGGGCGCACTATCCCCACGACATCGCCGCCGCGGCCCTGGTCGGCGGCAGCGTCGCCCTGATCACCGTGCTCCCGGCCCGCAGGCTCGCCACCTCGACCGTGGCACGCCTGCGCACCGGCCCACTGCGCCCGATCCTGCTCCACACCCAAGCCCTGCCCGGTTGAAGAAATATGTAGACCGGTCTAGTCTCACACTCCATGGGACGGAAGGGCGCCGACACGCGCGACCGACTGCTGGACGCGACCCGTGATCTGGTCGAGGCCGGCGGCTACTTCGGCGCGGGCCTCAATCAGGTGATCGCGGCCAGTGGCGCGCCGCGCGGGTCGCTCTACTTCCACTTCCCCGGCGGCAAGGACCAGATGGTCGGCGAGTCCGTCCGCCGAGCCGGTCGGTCGATCGGCGACGCGATGGGAGGATTGGCCGAATCCGACGCGTCCGCCGCCGAGTTCGTCGAGACCGTGCTGCGCCTGCTGGGCGACCGCCTGGAGGCGTCGGACTGGCTCAAGGGATGCCCCGTGGCCACCGTCGCACTGGAGACGGCCGCCACCAACGACGCGCTGCAGCAAGCCTGTTCGGAGGTCTACACCTCCTGGGAGGCGATCCTGCGCGCCCGACTGGCCGGCCATCCGGACGCCGACGACCTCGCCGTCACGATCCTGGCCCTCGTCGAGGGCGCCCTCCTCCTGGCCAGGGCGCACCGCAGCCGCGACCCGCTCGACCGAGTCGCCCGCCGCATCACGACCCTCCTGAGCTGAACGCACGCCGGATCCACTCCGGTCCACGCCTGTCCGCAAAATATGTAGATCGGTCTACTGATCACACATCACCCAAGGAGCCCCATGGACGCCATCGTCTTCGGTGCGACCGGCTTCATCGGCCGTGCCCTCGTCGCCGAGTTGCTGGGTCGAGGCCAACGCGTGGCCGCCGCCGTCCGCAGCGACACCCTCACCCCCTGGCTCGCCGCCCGAGGCGTCGACACCGGCGGCCTGAGCATCGTCCGGGCCGACATCACCCGTCCGCTCACCGCGCTGCCCGAGGTGTCCGACGTCTACAACACGGCCGGGCGCTACGCTTTCGGCCTGAGCGCGGCCGAGGCGCGCGCCGTCAACGTCACCGGTGCGCTCAACGTGCTCGAATGGGCCGCCTCCCTACCCGGGCTGCGCCGCCTGGTCCACGTCAGCGGATACCGGGTCAGCGCCCCCGACGGCACACCCGACTACGCCGGATCGGGCGCGTACGAGGCGTCGAAGCTGGAGGCGGATCTCGCGATACGCGCCCGCGCCCACGAATCGGGCATCCCGCTGAGCATCGCCAATCCCGGCGTCGTCATCGGACCGGGCCAGTACATCGGCCTCGCGACCCTGGTCCACGACCTGTGGCACGGCCGACTGCCCGCGTTGCCCGGCGGGCCCGACACCTTCGTGCCGATCGTCACCCTCGACCACCTCGTCCGCTTCCTGGCCGAGGTCTCGGCAGCGCCGGCGGGCGAACACCACTGGATCCTCGACGACACCACACCCCCGCTGCCCGAACTCGTCCGCACCATCGCCGACCATGCGGGCGTACCGGCCCCACGGCGCAACATCCCCGTCGGCCTCCTGCGCCGACTGCCGCGCCGGCTCACCAACGCCGACCCCGAGACGTTGTCCTTCCTGTCCACCGACCGCTACCCCACCACCTCCGCCCACACGTTCGCGGCCCGCGTCGACCTGGCGATGCCCCCGGTCGGCGGTGCCCTGCGCACGTGGACCGACGACCTGGTGGCCACCCGCTTCGGCACCGCGACGCCCTGGGCGAGCCCATACGGCTTCCGCACCGTCGCCGGCAGCCCCACGTGGGTGATCGGCGAACGACACCGCCCCGCCCACGTCCTCCTGCACGGCCTGCCGCTCAATGCCGACCTGTGGGCACCCGTCGCCGCCCACCTCACCGAGCCGTTCCTGGCCGCCGACCTCCCCGGCCTGGGCCGCTCGGCCGACACACACTCGGTGGACGCCTGGCTGGCCGACCTGCTGCGCCCGGTCCGGACCCGCCCCGTCCTGGTCGCGCACTCGTCGGCCTGCGACCCGGCGCTGCGCTTCGCCGCCGCGCATCCGGAGCGCGTCGGCGCACTCGTCCTCGTCTCCCCGGCGTTCCTGCAACCTCCCGCCGCCCGCCTCACCCGCTCCGGCGTGGCCGTCCCGAGGCTGCGCCGGATGTCTCCCGCCCGCCTTGCCGAAGCACTCGGCGTCCCGGAGGGCCCGGAGGTGACCGGTGCGGCGGCCGACCTGCGCCGCCCCGGCGCGGCGGGGCGCGTGGTCCGCGCCCTGCGCACCACCGTCGCCGAACGCGAGCACTCCCGGACCCTGTTGACCCGCCTCCGGGTCCCGGTCCGGATCCTCGTCGGCTCGGCGGATCCACTCGTCGTCCCGGTCGACCACCCCGTGACCGAGATCGCCGGCGCCGGCCACTATCCGCAACTCGTCGCCCCGGCCGAGGTCGCCCACCACCTCGCCGGCACGGCCGTGGAAGCGTGAAGCGGTTCCCGCCCGCCCTTCCCACTCGCAGACGCCGCGGGCGGGTTCAGCCCAGGGGCGGACGCCGGCGCCCGTAGCGGGTCGCGGCCTCGAAGGCGGCGCCGATCCGCAGGGCCGCCAGGTCCGAGCGCGGCGCGGTGGCGATCTGGAGGCCCACGGGCAGGCCGTCGGGCGTGAACCCGGCCGGCACGGACAGGGCCGGCGCGCCGAGCAGGGTGACGAAGTACGCCGAGCGCATCCAGTCGAGGTAGGTGTGCTGGGCGACGCCCGCGACCGAGCGCGGGTATTCCAGCTCGGCGTCGAACGGCACGACCTGGCTGACCGGGGCCGGCAGGACGTCGTAGCGATCGAAGAAGGCGAGGGAACGCGATCGGCAGTCCGTGCAGCGGGCCGACGGCCTCGTCCCGGGCGAGCGCCGCGTCGGCCGCGTCGGCGGCGGCGAGGGCGCCTTCCGGGTCGAGGGTGACGATGGCGTTGATCGCGGGATCGACCGCCGCGATGCGGTCCAGGTGCGCCTGCACGACCTCGCGACTGGACACCTCGCGCCGCCGGATGCGGCCGGCGAGGTCGGGGATGTCGTCGGTCATGGGTGTCCTCACGCGGGTGCGAAGCGACGGTGGCCAACGAGGACGGTATCCGCGAACCGGGTGGGAGCACCGCGACGCGGCCGACCCGGCCTGCGACCCGGCCTACCGGCCCGGGCCCGGCAGCGAGCGGGGGCGGGTTGCCGGGGCCGCTTCGAGGGTGAGTGCCTGTTCGCGCAGGTCGTGGCCGAAGCCGCCCGGTGCTCGGCAGTCCAGGCGGGCCGAGGTGAGCACGCGGAGGGCGGACGTGCGCAGCACTCGGCGACCGGCCGCCTCCAACGCGTCCACCAATGCGCGATCCTCGCCGACCACCAGTGGCGGGAACCCGCCGACCTCCAGGTACGCGTCGGCGGAGCAGCCGAGGTTGGCGCCGTGCACGTGCGGCGAGCGGCCGGTCCAGGAGTCGTACCGGGCGGTGAACGCCGCCGCGCTGCCCGGCGGGTGTGCGCTCCAGTCGGCCACCCGCACGGTCCCGGCCACCGCGTCCCAGCCCCGGGCCGCCCAGGACAACTGCCGGGTGAGCCAGTCCGTGGGCACCCGGCTGTCCGCGTCGGTGGTCACCAACCACACGTCCGCCGGGTCGAGTCGGCTTCGACCCAGTGCCTCGGCGAAGCCCGCCGCGCGGGCCGCGCCGGCGGCACCCGCGTCGCACTCGACCACGTCGGCCCCCAGCGCCCGGGCGATCGTGGCGGTGCGGTCCAGGCATCGGTCGGCGGTCACCACGATGTTCGTCGCCACGCCGCGCATCGCCAGGCGACCGCATGCGGCGTGCAACGCGGCCAGGCAGCCGGGTAGTTCGCCCTCCTCGTCCCGGGCCGGCACCACCACGATCACGCCGCGCATCCGCCGGCCCGTACCCCCGGCGCTCACCGCAGCCCCTCGCGGGCCGCCGGGGACAGCGTGTCGGCGGGGGCGTCGGCACGGATCAGCACATCCAACAGGAAGTCGGGCTCACGGTGCTCCACCACCCGGACCAGGCCGGGCAACGCACGCACGGCGGCATGTACCTGCTCGGCGGAGAGCACGTGCTCCTCGGCCGCCGGCCGCCAGTGCACCGCGACCAGGGTGCCGCCGGGGGCCAGGTCGGCGCGGGCCCGGGCCAACACGTCGGCCAGGCGCGCCGGTTCGAAGTAGTAGAGGAACTCGGAGAGCACCACGAGATCGAAGGGGACCGCGCCCGGCGCGTCGGCCGGCGTCGGCCACTGCTCGGGCAGGCGCCGACACTCGACGGTGACGCCGGGCAGTTCGCGGGTGCGCGCCCGTGCCTCGCGCACCGCGATCGACGCCAGGTCGCAAGCCAGCAGCCGATCACAGCGTCGGGCCAGCGCGGCCGTCAACACCCCGACCGAGCACGCCGGTTCGAACGCGCTGCGGTAACGCTCCCGGGGCAGCGCGGCCAGGGTGAGTGCGTACTTGCGCCGGTCGTAGGCACGTTCGCCCAACTGCCAGGGGTCCGCGGAGTCCGTGTACATCTCCTCGAACCGGCGCGACGTGGGAGGAATCCGGCTCACCGGAACAGCACCTCGAAGTCCCTTTCGAAGTGCGCGAGTTCATCCGGAGGCAGAATCACCCGGTCGTCCGTGCCCGGCGCCGGCGGCGCGATCTGGCTCACGAAACAGGCGATCGCACGCCGCTTGCGCCGCGCGCCGTCGTCGGTGAGGTCCATCCGCACGGCCTGCGCCCACGGTACACGGGGATCCTCGGGACCGGCCCAGTGCCACATCCAGACCGGATACTCGACCAGCGGCGTCCGGGCCGCCGCGCACGCCGCGGCGGCGATCCGACCGGCCGCCTCGTGGTCGGCGTGCAGATCACCGGACCACGGTGCGGCGCACAGCGCGTACCCGGCCAGCAGATCGACCAGCGCCGCACGGGCCGCGACCTCGTGTGCGGCGACGCCGGTGTCGGGCAGACCCAGGCGCACGATCTCGACGGCCGGCCCACCCGCCGAGAGCACCGCGAGCGCACGCGTACTCTCCCCGACCCGACGCGCCGCCAACTCGGCCGGGGGGATCGGGCCGTCCGGATGCGATGCCTCGCCGTCGGTGAGCACGACCACCCGAACCCGCTCGCCGGCCGCCGATGTGCTCGCCACCAGGCCGCCCACGCCCAGGACCTCGTCGTCGGGATGTGCCGCGACCACCACGAGTCCGCCGGCCGCGGGCGGCGCGATCCGGGGCAGCCGGTCCAGCCCGCGCCACCGGATCCAGTCCCGCTCGGGGGTGCCGGGCGCCTGGATCGCGTTCACGGGTTCGCGCGTCGCGTCGACGAGGCGTCCGGGCCGCGCACCGACGCCGCGGGCGACTGCCGGCTCCGAGCTCATCGGACGGTCGCCTTCGCTCGCTCGCCCCCGGTGCGCCCGCTCTGCCCGGCCCGCCCACCCGCCGCCGACGCCTCGGCCACGAGCGTGCCGAGCCGCGCCAAGTCCCGTTCCGCGTGGTGTTGGCGAATGTAGACGGTGAGATCGGCGACCGCCCGGGCATGCTCACCGTCGTGGCACAGCGGGCCGGCGCCCAGTGCCCGCCCCACCCGCTCCAACACCTCCGTACAGGTGCGTTCGACCAGGGCACGCAGCCGCAACGCACGCACCTCGGCGGTGCCGGACCGGTCGGCCGGATCCGCGTCGATCTCCGCCGCGGCGGCGTACAGCGCTCGCTCCGCCGTATGCAGGGCAAGGTCGACCGCGCCCAGCTGCGCCAGGCCGTGTGCGTCCAGCCGCCCGGCCCGTGCGGCGGCCGTCAACGGGCGGGCCACCGCACGGGCACCACCGAACCAGCAGGCCGCGACGCCGGCGCCGCCGTGGTGGAATCCGGGCCGATCCAGATAGGCGCCCACTGCGCCGACCGGCCGGGCGGGCAGCCCCGCCATCTCGACGTCCAGCGTCTGGCTGGCCGCCATGCCCACCGCCGGCCACGAGCCCGGCCGCGGCCGAAAGCCGACGTGGTCGAGGTCGATCCGAAACAGCCTCGACCCCTCCCCCGTGTCCGCGGTGACCAGGGCGTGTGTACACATCAGCGCGCCCGAGCAGTAGCGCCGGACACCGTCCAGCACCCACCCCCCGTCCCGAGCCGTCGCGACCAGCCTGCTCCCCGGCGGCTCCGCGGCCCACACGCCCCAGCGTGTCCCGTCCGGCACGGGCCCGGCGTCCGGCGCCACCTCGGCGATGATCGCGAGAGCGTCGGCGTGCCCCTCCGCCAGTCGCCCCAGCGCCAGGTCCCGCTCGGCCGTCGCGACCAACACCCGCCATCGCGCGTCGGTCGCGCCCGCCCCGGGCAGGGCGAGATCCGTCCCCGGACCCGCCGCGAACTCGGCGAACCATCGACCCACCCGATCCGTGTGCCCACCCGGCGACCCGTCACTCACGCCCATGTCGCCGCCACCCCGCGCGCCTCGCACGCCCCTTGGATTCGCATTCACCCCGGCTACCCCCGGGGTCGATCCCTCATGCCACCGGTCCCCGGCCCCGTCGACACGGCGACCCCACCCCACCCCGGCCGGGATACCGCACGGTAACCAACTCGCCGACACGGACCGCCCGTTGGGTGGAGTGCGGGGTGTGGCTCGTGAGGTGCCCGATGCCGGGTGTGCGGTCGGGGCGACCGGGCAGAGGTGGGTGGAGCCATCGGATCCGAGGACGTCGGACGCAGGTCGGCAAACGTGCCGCGACGTCGTCGCCGCACGTCCGACCCGGAGGTGCGCGACGGGTGTGCACATCCGGTGCGGCTGTTGGTTCGGGCCCGCACCCCCGCGACAGATGTACGCCCGCCGGCAACGACATCGGTCTTCCACCACCAGGGCGACCTGGTCGATCCGCACGTGCTGCGCGCCCGCGCGGACCTGCTCGGCACGACCAGCCCCAACGTCCTGATCTACGCCGCGCTCGACGGATGGCGCGCGCACATGGTCGCCAAGGGCCACGAACTCCTGGACGCGGCGCTGGGTCGGGCGCACGACGTGCGCGCGACCATCGAGGACATCGACGGCCTGCATGTGAACGGCGCCGAATTCCTCGGCCCCGACCGCGCCCACGACCTCGATCCGCTGCAGATCATCATCGACATCTCCGCGCTGGGCCCGACCGGCTACGCCGCCGCCGACTGGCTGCGCGAGCAGCACCGGATCAACCTCCACGTATCCGACCACCGCCGGATCAGTGCCCAGCTGACCTACGCCGACGACGACCGCACCACCGCGACGCTCACCCACGCCCTGCGCGCCCTGGCCGCGACACCGCCGATGTCGGCCTCCGAACGGGCCCCGATCCACGTCCCCGATCCGCGTGAACTACGCCTGGAACAGGAGCAGTTGCCCAGGGACGCGTTCTTCGCCGAGACCGAGCAGGTGTCCGCCCGCGCGGCGATCGGTCGGGTCTGCGCCGAAATGCTCACCCCCTACCCGCCGGGCATCCCCGCCGTCCTGCCGGGCGAACGCCTCAGCCGCCCCGTCGTCGACTACCTGACCTCGGGAGTATCCGCCGGCATGGTCGTCCCGGACGCCGTGGACCCCGGACTGGACACCATCCGTGTCGTGGCCGACCGTACGAACATCCGGCGCGCGTAGCGGCTCGCTCAGCCCTTCGCCCCGACGGCACACGCCGCCGCCGAGCCCGCGCCCGTCGGCCCGAGCATGCCCGCCCGCAGGGTGGTGAAGGCGCGGCTGAGCAGGCGCGAGACGTGCATCTGGGACAGGCCCAGCCGGTCGCCGATCTCGGCCTGGGTGAGGTCGTCCCAAAAGCGCAGCTTGAGGATGCGGCGGTCGCGTTCGCCGAGTTCGGCGATCAGCGGGCGCAACGATTCGCGGTCGACGACCAGATCCAGCGCGGGGTCGGGGGCGCCGTGCCGGTCGTACCCGGTGCCGCCGCCGTCGCCGCGCTCGGTCTCGGGGGCGGGGGTGTCAAGGGATTCGGTGCGCAGCGCCGCGCCCAGTTCCAGCCCCATGCGCACGGTGTCCCGGTCCAGGCCGAGGTGGCGGGCCAGTTCGGCGTGGTCGCAGTCGCGGCCCAGGCGGGCGCCGAGTTCGTCCCGGGCGCGGACCAGCTTCAGGTACAACTCCTGCTCACCGCGGCACGCGTGCACGGCCCAGGTGTGGTCGCGGAAGTAGCGTTTGAGTTCGCCCGCGATGGTCGGGACGGCGTAGCCGAGGAAGCCGGAGCCGCGACCGGGGCGGTAGCCGTCGACCGCCTTGATCAGGCCGATCGCGGCGACCTGGCGCAGGTCCTCGCGCAGGTCGGTGCGGCGGGTGTAGCGGGCGCAGGCGTAGGCGACCAGGTTGAGGTTGTCCTCGACGATGTCGTTGCGCAGCCTGGCGTACGCGTGGGTGCCGGGTTCCAGGGTCGCGAGACGGGTGAGGTTGCGGTCGGTCTCGGCACGCAGGTGCGCGCGGGCTTCGGCATTGTTGCGGCGATCGGTCATCGCGAAACGGGCCTCCGAACGAGGATGCGACGGACGCCGGGGGCCCTGGAGCGGGTGAACGTCGAGCACGGCCCGGGGCGGGGCCACCCGTGGATCCCTTCCACCTCACGGCCCGCCCACACCCCGTGAAGGGAGCGGGCGGGCGACGCCCGGCGGCACGGAACCGGCGGGAACGAGGCCCAGTACACGGGGCGCCATCCGGGGCGTCGCCGTATCACGCTGTCCGCCGGCCCGATGACACAGGGACATTTCCAGGGGAACACACAGCCGCCCGAACTTCGCGCCGACCCGCCGCACGGGAATCCGCCGGGGAACGTCGGCGAACATCGAGGCCCGCCGAAAATCGTCGGTAAAACCTTGCCGCCCTCAGGAATGGGTCCCGAAGACCGGGGCACGCACGGAGCGGAGGTACAAACCATGATTCCCCTTCTCCTCGTCCTGCTTCTGGCCCTGATCCTCTTCGGCGCCGGATTCGCGCTCAAGGTGCTGTGGTGGGTCGCCGTAGCCGTCCTGGTCATCTGGCTGCTGGGCTTCCTGTTCCGCTCGACCGGCACCGGTGGGAGCCGAGGCCGCTGGTATCGCTGGTAATCCGAAATACGCGCCCCGACGGCGCGGCCTCCGGAAGGCGGGGCGACGGTGCATTCGGATTCCGAACATCCGCACCGGCGCACCCGCCTTTCCCGGCTCTCCCGCGCACATCGGTATTCCCACGAGCCTCATGCGATTCCGGCGAGGCACGTGGGAATACCACATGCCTGGCGGAATTCCGGCGCGCCCCGTGGGATTCCCGGGAGCCCGGTGGGCCACGGTGCGGATTCGCGCGGCGGGCATTCTCGTACCGGGGCGAATTCCCGTCGATCCGGGTCCGCCGTCCGCACCGTGGCGCAGGCCACGAAAAAATCACCGCCGCACCCGGTGCCGACCCGAAGTCGGGGTAGCCGTGCGGCATGACAAACGTGACGCCCTTTGCTGCGGTAGGCATCGCCGCCGTGCTCCTGCTCGCCGTCCTGCTCATCATCCCGGTGGTGGCCGGTGTCCGACGCAGGCGCCGCCCGCCGCCCCCGCCACCGCACGGCGGGATTGCCGGCGGCCCGGCGACACGCGACGACATCGGCAGGCGGGAACCCTCCGAGGTTCCTCGGGACGGCCACCGGCGCGGCCCGCACGAGCAGCCCGGCTTCGGCAATCTCGGCTCCCGCCCCGCCGACCCGCACCGGGACGGCCTGGGCTGATGGTCGGGTACCGGCCGGGACCCGGTTTGACGGGACCCGTCTCGGGCCAGACTTCGGGGGTGAACGAGCGTGGGGTGGCGATCGAGGTCCTGCTGGTCGAGGACGACCCCGGGGACGTGCTGCTGACGCGGGAGGCATTCGCTGACGGCGTCCCCAGTTCCCTGCGCGTGGTGGGCGACGGTGTCGCGGCCCTGGACTTCCTGTACCGACGCGCGGGCTACGAGAACGCGCCCCGGCCGGACCTGATCCTGCTTGATCTCCAGTTGCCCCGGATGGGTGGCCGCGAGGTGCTCGAACACCTGAAGGCCGATGCCGACCTGCGGCGGATACCCGTGGTGGTACTCGCCTCCTCGTCCGCCGAGGAGGACATCCTGCGCAGCTACGACCTGCACGCCAACGCGTACGTGACCAAGCCCGTGAACCTGGACGACTTCGTGGCGATCGTCCGCGGGGTCGACGACTTCTTCCGCTCGATCGTGCGCCTGCCCGACCAGATGTGAACACGGGGCAGCGCACCACACGGCCGCGGCCGACGAATCGGCGACGTGACCGTGAACCGTGAACCGTGAATCGAAAGGCCCGGCACCATGACCGAAAACGACCTGTCCGACCGGCGCGTCCTGGCGATCGTCACCAACTACGGGGTCGAGCAGGACGAACTGGTCGTCCCCGTCCGGGAACTGCGCGAATCCGGCGCGGAGGTGGCCATCGCGGCGCCCTCGACGGAGCCGATCCGCACGCTCGTGAGCGACAAGGACCCGGGCGTGGCCGTGGAACCCACACTCGTCCTCACCGACGTGGACCCCTCCGGCTACGACCTGCTGCTCGTGCCCGGCGGCACGCTCAACGCCGACTCGCTGCGGCTGAACGACACCGCGCTCGCGATCGTGCGCTCCTTCACCACATCCGGCCGCCCCGTGGCCGCGATCTGCCACGGCCCGTGGTTGCTGGTCGAGGCCGACGTCGTCCGCGACCGCACGCTGACCTCGTATCCCTCGGTCGCGACGGACATCCGCAATGCGGGCGGGCGCTGGCTCGACGAGTCGGTGGTCCGCGACGACACGGGCGACTTCGTCATGATCACCTCGCGCAACCCGGGCGACATCAAGGACTTCCTCGGCCAGATCGAAACGATCCTCGGCCGGTGACCGGTAGCCGACCGTCGCAACGCGAAACCGCCCCCGCCGACACTGGTTGATCGGGGGCGGTTTCGCGTTTGCGCGAACACGCGGCCGGGCGGCGCTCAGTTGCCGAGCGCCTGCTGGAGCTGCTTCTTGTTCATCGAGGAACGGCCTTTGATATTGCGGCGTTTGGCGTCCGCGTAGAGCTGGTCGTAGGTGGGCCCGGTGGACCCGGAGTGCGAATGTTTGCCGCCTCGACGACTGGCGGGCATGTCTTTCAACGACGTGCGGCTCGCGGTCTTGGACTCACCCGCCTGGGCACGTTCCTTGTTCACCGTGCGGGCCGCGATCTCCTCGGCGCGCTTGGTGGATTCACCACGCTTCTTCGCACTGTCCTTGATGTGCTCGTACTGCCGTTCCCGCTTGGGACTCGATCCCCTGGGCATGGCGCCCCTCCTGTCTCACCGAGTGAAAATCGGACAACACGGCCCGTACCCGGCCCGTCCACGAGCATGCGGCCCGGCGCCGCGGCCGCGGGTCACCCGGTGCAGCGGCGCACGATCACCGCCGCGGCCAGGGCGAGGGCCGCCGCGCCGCACAGTGGGGCCGCGTGGTGGGCCGACCACTGCTCCTGGCGGCGGTCGCCGTGCTCGCCCTGCCCGGGGTACATCCGCGCCTGCACGCGGGCGCCCCCGGAGCCGTGCTCGGCGCCCCGCTGGTGACGTTGGCCCTGGCGGTGGAGACGGGGCCCGGTCGGGCCGCGCTGAAGCTGCTGCTGATCGGCGTCGCAGCGGCCGTCGGCGGCACGGTCACCACCATGGCGCTGGGACGCGCCGCCGCCCGGGACGAGAGCGGCGTCGACGCGGAGGAGACGTATGGGTGCCGCCGCCGCGGCGTTGGCGGCGAGCGTGGTGGCCTACGCGCTGACCGGCTATCGGGTCGAGGAGTCGCGGGCGGTGCACGGCGCGCTGAATTTCGGCCTGCTCAACTCACTGGGCGCGTACTGCACACTCCTCGGCATCGGTCTGCTGTACGCGCGCACCGACCGGCTGGGCTTCGCCCGGATCGGCGCCGAACCGGCCGGGCATCGGCCGGATCCGCTGGTCGTCGCGGCGTTCGTGCTGGTGTCGACCGGGCTGCTGGTCAAGGCGGCGGCGGTGCCGTTCCACTTCTGGTTTCCCGACGCACACGCGGTCGCGCCCGCGCCGGTATCCATGGTCTTCTCCGGCGTGATGGTCGAACTCGGGCTGTACGGCCTGGCCCGGGTGTACTGGATCGTCTTCTCCGGCACCGTGCCGGCCGCGACGATACACCGGGCGCTGTTTACGCTCGGGGCGCTGACCGCGCTGGTCGGCGCGCTGATGTGTTGGCGACAGCGGCACCTGAAGCGGCTGTTGGCGTTCTCGACCGTCGCGCACATGGGCCTGTTCCTGATCGCGATCGGCGCCGCGAGCGGGCCGGGGGTTGCCGGTGCGGCGGTGTACGTGGCGGCGCACGGACGGCCGGCGGATAGCCGAGTTCGCGCCGGTGGCGGCCACGCGTCGTCTCAGCCTCGGGAGGAGCGCCGGGCGATGCGCTCGACGAGCCCGAGGGCGGCCTCGGGGTGCTCGCCCAGCCACCTGCCGAGCCGGTCCCGAACGGCGTCGCGGACACAGGCGCGCACCGGGGAATTGCCCAACACCTGACGGGTGGAGCCCTCGAACTCGGGGCCGTCCAGCTTCACCGACACGACCGCGGTCAGGCCCACGCCGATCCGGTCCATGTCGAGATCGGGGTCCGTCGCCGTCAGCAGCCCTTGCTCGCGCGCGTACGCGGTGAGCGCGGCCGTCAGCCCATCGCGGAAGCCCACCAGGTGCGTGCCGCCGATGGTGGGCCGGCTGTTGGCGAAACCGCGAACACGCTCCTCGGTGAAGCCGCCCCAGCGCAGGGCCACCTCCAGCGTCCCCGCCATCCGCGCGTCCTCGCACTCGACATGGACGATATCCGTGGAGGTGGCCGCCGTCGGCGAATCGTCGAGAAACGTGACGAAGTCCCGTGCCCCGCCCGGGAACCGATACCGCGTCGGCTCGGGCTCGCCGGGGCCCCGCCGATCGGTCAGCGAGATGTGCAACTCCCGGTACAGGAAGGCCAGTTCTCGGCAGCGCGCACCCAGGTCGTCGAACGAAGGCTCCGTGGTGGTGAAGATCTCGGCATCAGGCTGGAAGGTAAGGGTGGTCCCGCTCCCGGTCGCCGCCCCCGATTCGGTGAGCGAGGTGACGGCCTCGCCACGCGCGTACTCCTGGACCCAACGGACCCCGTCCCGCCGCACCTCGGCCGTCAGCCGGCTCGACAGGGCGTTGACGATGGACAGTTCCACACCGTGCAGGAACGACACGTCGCGACGGCCGATGGGCCGCGGCCCGACCGACAGCCGGGTCAACAGGCTTTCCGGCTCGGGCACTCCGGGCCCGTCGTCTGCGACGCACACGGCACCGTCGGGCAGGAGCGTGATGTCGACGGAGCCGCCTGCGGCACCGGCCAGGGTCTCGTTCACGGCCCGATCGACAACCTCGCACACCATGTGATTCAGGCCATGCTCACCGGTCGAGCCGATGTACATCCCGGGCCGCGCCCGAATGGCCTCCGCCCCGTGGAGCAGCCGGATATGGCTCGCGTCGTACGTGCCGGCGTCATTGCTCACGATGTCCCCTTCGACAACTTGCGACAGGACCCCCAGCCTAGGCAAATCTCGGGAAAACACCAGGTCAGAGCCGGTATGGCGATCCCGCGAGCGGCCGGCTGAACGCCTCCCCGGAGGGGGCCGCCCCGACCCTCGCGAACCCCCGCCCGAGCACGCGTGCGGGTCGGCCCAGCCCCCGTGCGGGGCCATTCCCGACGCCCTTCGGGTCACCGATTCTTTTTTCCGCCGGGCCCGTTCCGCGCCGGCGATCGGTGGCCCCGCGAACTGCCCGGACGACCGGGCCCGTTGGTCGTCCGGGCGACACGGGCGCTATGAGTGCTCGACTGCTCGCCGCGCCGGAGGGAAGCCGGTACGGCGGGCGAGGGCGGTGGTCAGGACGGCTGCGGCGAGGAGCGCGGAGGCCGTCCACGGCAGGGCCTCGCTGCCGGCGCCGGAGAGCACGGCGCCGCCGAGGAGGGATCCACCGGCCATACCGATGTTCCAACCGGTGACCCACAACGAATTGGCGGTGTCGGGGTCCTGCGGTGCCGCCCGGACGCCTGCGGTCTGCATCAGCGTCGGGATGCCGCCGTGCGTCGCGCCCCACAGGAACGCGCCGAGCAGCACGGCCGCGGTGATGTCCGCGAACAGCCCGAAAGCCGCCAGGCACAGCGTGGCCAGGGTCAGCAGGGTAAGGGTCGCGGCGCGCAGCCGGCGGTCGGCGGTGAGGCCGGCGAACCAGACGCCGACCATCGAGCCGAGGCCGAAGACGAAGAGCACGGTGCCGGTGCCGACACCCGGATCCGCCCGCTCCAGGAAGGGTGCGATGTAGGTGTAGAGCACGTAGAAGCCGAGGACCATCGCCATCGAGGCGGTGTTGATCGCGGCGATCCCGGGTGTCCTGATCGTGGCCGTCAGTCCGCCGCCGCGCCGCGCCCGCTCACCCGGCAGTTGCGGCAACCAGCGCAGGGCCGCGCCGAGCAGGGCCAGGGCCGCCAGGGTGAGCAGGGCGAAGGTCCAGCGCCAGCCGATCAGGCCGCCGAGCGCGGTGCCGGCCGGGATACCGAGCGAGAGCCCCACAGTCATGCCCGCCAGCGCGGTGGCGATCGCCTTGCCGCTGCGCTCCGGGGCCAGTCGTGCGGCGTACGCGGGCACCATGGCCCACAGCAGTCCGGCGAACACTCCCGAGACCACGCGGGCGCCGAGCGTCAGGGCGAACTCGCCGGACACCGCCGTCACCGCGTTGGTGCCGGCGAAGCCCAGGAGCAGCGCCACCAGCAGGGTGCGCCGCGGCACGATCAACGTCCGGGCCGTCATCGGTATCGCGGTCAGGGCGGCGGCCAACGCGTAGACGGTGACCAGCAGCCCGGCGCGGGCCTCGCTCACGTGCAGATCGGCGCTCATGGCCGGCAGTACACCGGCCGGCAGGGCCTCGGTGAGGATGGTCACGAAGGCGGCGCCGGACAGTACGAGCAGCCCGCCGAGCGGCCATCGCGGCGTGCCCGGCACGGTGTCCGCCGCCGGGAGGGAATCCGTTGTCGAAGTCATGCCCGGACGGTAAAACCCTCACGTTTGCGTGAGGGTCAAGCGCGCACGGCGTCCGTGTGCTCCCGGTCCGCGCGAGCCGCCGTGCGAGCGGCGCTCAGGTAGGCGTCGATGGCGTTGCGGTTGCGGGTGAGGCACCGGATACGGCGGTCGAGCTGTTCCCGCTCCGCCGCGACCTGATCGAGCATCCGCGCACACGGGATCTGCGGCAGCAGGTCGGCGGGGCCGTCGAGGTAGGGCAGGATGTCGCGGATGATCCGGGTGGGCAGCCCACAGTCGATCAGCCCGCGAATCTGCCGAACCACCTCGTCCGCTCCGGCGCAGTATTCGCGGTAGCCGTTGCCGCCGCGTGCGGGCCGGATCAGCCCCTCTTCCTCGTAGTAGCGCAACGCCCGCACACTGACCCCGGTCAGCCGGGACAACTCCCCGATCTTCATTCGATCCACCCCACAACGACTCCGTCGACCCTCACATCGACGTAAGGGTTCCACCCTCACGCTACCGCCGGCACGTGGGGCGGCGGCGTCAGCGTGCCGCGATGAGGTCGATCACGAAGACGAGGGTGGCGTTCGGGCGCATCGTGCCGGGTGGGGTCGCGCCGTACGCCTTGTCGGGTGGGATCACCAACTGCACCCGGCTGCCGACACGTTGGCCGACCAGGCCCTCGTCCCAGCCCGGAATCAGCTGTCCCGTGCCGATGCCGAAGACGGCGTGCTCGCCGCGGGCCCACGAGGAGTCGAACACCGTGCGGTCGCTCTGGTACACGCCCACGTAGTCGACCGTGAGCTCTTGCCCGGCTCGGACCTCCGGGCCCGAACCGGGTTCGAGTACGCGGGTCACCAGCCCGCCGGCGCCCTTGCTGACGTCGAGGGCGCGGATGTCGGGTTCGGTGCGCGGTGGGGTGGTCGTGCCGGACGAGGACGTGGACGACGGCTGCCCCCCGCCGGGCGGGACGGAGGTGGGCGGGACGGACGCGGGTGGGCGAGTGGACGGCCCCGTCGTGGCGGTGCGCGTCGCGCCCGCCGTCGACGTGGGGGTACCCGCGGACCGGTTGCCGGCGTCGTCGTCGCGCGTGGCCAGGACGACCGCGACGGTGATCGCCGACACCGCGACCACCGAGCCGGCGGCCAGGAACGCCCGACGCCGCGCCCGGGCCGGCTTCGCCGGCGGCGGTGGCAGGAACCCCGGAAACCCATCCGGACGAGGCGGCCGAGCAGGCACGGGAGGCACGGGGTACGCACGAGGCGGCGGCGGCACCGGCGGCACCCCACCCTCCTCGCCCGCACCCGCCGGCACGGGCACGGTAACGACCGACGCCTGCGGCACACCGTCGTCCATGGGCACGGTAACGGCCGACGCGCCCGGCGCGCCCTCTTCCACGGGCTCGGTGGCAGCCAAGGCCCCCGGCGCGCCTTCTTCCACGGGCTCGGTGACAGCCAACGCCCCCGCGGCACCCTCCTCCACGGGCACCGTGACGGCCGGCGCCGCCTCCTCCCGGCCCCCGCCCGTGATCGCCTCGGCCACCGCCGGCGGCAACCACCATCCCGCGCCCGCTCCGGCCACGCCCGCGTCGATCGCCAGCTCGGCCAGCACCTCGGCGGCCGTAGGGCGCGCCGTCGGCGACTTGTCCAGGCACGCCGACACCAGCGGCGACAACACGGCGGGCACGCCGTCGAGATCGGGGGCGTCGTGCACGACGCGATAGAGCAGCGCCGGCACCGACCCGTGCCCGAACGGCCCGCTCCCACGCGCCGAGAACGCCAGTACCGCGCCGAGCGAGAACACGTCCGAAGGCTCGCCCACCTCACGGTCGGCGCACTGCTCGGGCGACATGAACCCCGGTGAGCCGACCGTGCTGCCCGTGTGGGTGAGCACGCTCGCCTCGACCGCCCGCGAGATGCCGAAGTCGATCACCTTGGGCCCGTCGGCGGCCAGCATGACGTTGGACGGCTTCAGGTCGCGGTGGATCACGCCCACCGCGTGGATCGCCGCCAGCGCCTCGGCCAGCCCGGCCCCCAGCGCTCGCAACGGCCCCTCCGGCCACGGCCCGTACCTCGCCACCGCGTCGGACAGCGCCATGCCGTCGACGTACACCGTGGCCAGCCACGGGCTCGGCGCGTCCGGCGCCGCGTCGACCACCGCTGCCGTGAACGCCCCGCTCACCGCGCGGGCCGCCGCCACCTCGCGGGCGAACCGCCGCCGGAAGTCCGCGTGCTCGGCCAGGTCCGGCCGCACCACCTTGACCGCCACGGCCCGCCCCGACGCCGACCGCCCGAGATACACCCGGCCCATGCCGCCCTGGCCGAGCCGCCGCTCGATCCGGTACGGCCCGATCCACGCCGGATCGTCGCCCGTCGGCCCGCTCACGCCGTCCCCCACTCGCGTCCCCTCGCCACGTGCCGCCCCGGCGCCACCCGCCGCCCGCGCCGCGCCTCACCCGACCGGCCCCCGGCCCGGGTGTCCGCGATCATCCCACTCGTGGCCTCACCCGTGCGCCGTGTTCCCGTCAACCCCCTCACCCCGAGGAAGCAACCCCGTCTCGATCGCGGTGACCACCGCATGGGTGCGGTCGCCGACGTCGAGTTTGGCGAAGATGCGGAGCAGGTGGGTCTTGACCGTGGCCTCCGCGATCACCAGTCGGGCGCCGATGTCCGCGTTGGACAGCCCGTCCGCCACCGCGTTCAGGACCTGGATCTCGCGGGTGGTGAGCACCACCGGGGCGGGTCGGCGCATCCGGGCAACCAGGCGCTCCGCGACCCTGGGCGCCAGTACGGTCTGGCCCCGGGCCGCCGAGCGGATGGCGTCGACCAGTTGTTCGCGGGTGGCGTCCTTGAGCAGGTAGCCGATGGCGCCGGCCTCGACCGCGCTCTCGATCTCGGCGTCGGTGTCGTAGGTGGTCAGGATCAACACCCGGGTCCGCTTGCGCAGTCCCACGATGCGGGTGGTGGCGGCCACCCCGCCCAGGACCGGCATGCGCAGGTCGAGCAGCGCCACATCCGGTTCGAGCCGCTCGACCAACTCGACCGCGGCCAACCCGTCGCCCGCCTCCCCGACGATCTCGATCGTGGGATCCGCGGCCAGCAGCGCGACCACCCCCGCCCGCATCACCGAGTGGTCGTCGACCACGACGACGCGCAGCGTGTCCCCGCTCGTGTCGCTGCTCATGTCGTGCTCTCCCGCCGGTAGTCGTGCACATCCGCCACATCCGCCACATCCGCCCCGGCCGCGCCGTCGACGGGAATCATCGCCAGGATCCGGGTACCGTCCCCGACCGAACTGGTGACCGTCAACTCGCCGCCCAGCTCGGCCAGTCGCCGGCGCATCCCGTCCAGGCCGAAGCCTCGGGCCTCGTCCACCACGAACCCCCGCCCGTCGTCGGTGATCTCCAGCTCCACACCATCCGCGACCCGGGTGAGCACCACACCCACCGTGCCGGCGTCCGCGTGTTTGCGGATGTTGGCCAACGACTCCTGCGTACAGCGCAGCAGCGCGATCCGGGTGCGCTGGTCACACTCGACGTCGGGCAGTTCGGCGTCGACCGTGATCCCGGTGTCCTGGGCGAAACGGTCCAGGGTCCGGCGCAGCACCCGGGCCGGCGACCCGGTGACCAGGCCGCTCTGCGGGGCCGCGCCGACCAGTACGCGCGCCTCGGCCAGGTTCTCCCGGGCGGTGCGCTCGATCGACGCCAACTGCCGCGCGCTCGTGTCCGGATCGTTCGCCAGGCCCGAGCGCGCGGCCTCCGCGAGGACCACGATGGACGCGAACCCCTGGGCGAGGGTGTCGTGGATCTCCCGGGCCAGCCGCTCCCGCTCCTCCGCGGCGCCCCGGCGCAGATCGGCGTCGGCCAACCGCTCCCGGGCGCCGGCGAGTTCGCTGTCCAAGGCCCGCACGCGAGCCCCGTTCTGCTCGATGTAGCGATGTACCGACAAGCCGACCGGCACGCTCACCGCGTAGGCGATCAGGGTCGCCGTGGTGTTCCCGGTGAGCAGGTCCGGGCTCCAGCCCTGCGAGGCGACGCCGCCGAGCACGGTCCCGGCGGCGGCGACGCCGCTGCGCATGATGGCGGGATAGGGGGCGCGGGCGGCGAACCAGAAGTGCGGAAGGCTCGCCACGTACAACGACGCACCGCCGTCGCGCACGTAGGCCAGCGCGACCAGGCCGACGATCAATACCGCCGGGAAGGCGCTCGGCCGCAGCACCCGGTTGCCCGGGAACACCCGTACGACCAGATAGCACAGGCCGAGCAGAACCGGCAGCCCGACCGCCCACAGCCGCCTCGCACCGGAATCGCCCGTCCCGGCCAGGGCCATCGGGCCGAGCCCGAGCAGCACCCAGAACAGGATGTACCAGCGGTGCAGCGTCCACATCGGGAAACGCTCGGTGGACCGCGGCCGTTCGGACATGACGCTCAGCCTACGTTTTGGATCGGTCGAACCTCGGCGGCGGGGGTGTGCCCCCGGCTCCGGCGCAGCCCGATCGCCGGCCACCAGCTGCGTTCGCCCAGCAGCAGCATGGCGGCGGGCAGGATCATGATCCGGATCACGAACGCGTCCAGGAGCACGGCCACCGCGAGGCTGAAGCCGAACTCCTTCATCTCGATCAGGTGCAGGCCGATGAAACTGGCGAACACGGTGACCATCACGAACGCGGCGCTGGTGACCACGCCCGCCGAGTTGCCGATCCCGTCGAGTACGGCCTGCCGGGTCGACACGCCGCGCTGCACGGCCTCGCGGATCCGACTGATCACGAACACCTGGTAGTCCATGGACAGTCCGAACAGGATCACGAACAGGAACAGCGGCACCCGGGAGCCGATCGAGCCGGTCGAGTCGAAGTCGAGCAGCGCCTCGGCCCAGCTCCCCTGGAAGACCAGGACGAGCAGCCCGAGCGCGGCGCCGGCGGACAGCAGGTTGAGCAGCATGCCGAGCAGGCCCAGGACCACCGATCCGAACGCGATCACGGTGATCACGAAGGTCACCAGGAGCAGTGTCGTGACGATCATCGGCAGCTTGGTCTTCTGGTGTTCGGGATAGTCCGCGTAGCGGGCCACGTCGCCGGTGACCGCCACGTCGACCCCGCGCAGTCGGCCGATCGTGGCCGGTACGTAGTCGTCGCGGACCCGGTCGAGGGAGTCCTGCGCCGTGTCGGTGCTGACGAAGTGCGGTACGCGCAGTTCCAGCATGGTGATCCGGTGGTCGGGCGAGGTGCGCAGTTCGGCGATGCCGGCAAGCGCCGGGTCGGTCTTGGCCCGTACCTCCAGCTCGCGCAGCGCGCCGGCCACCTCGTCGGCCCGGGCGGCGTCGGCGCGGACCACGACCTGGTGCATCGACTTCAGCTCCGGGAACGCCTCGTTCTGCCGGTGCCAGGTGTCCATGGCGGGCAGGTCCCGGGAGTAGGTTTCGCGGCCGATGTCGGTCAGTTTCAGGTTCGCGAGCGGGGCGGCCAGGGCCAGCATGGCGAACACGGCGACGGCGAGCGTCGCGGCCGGGCGGGCGGCGGTGACCCGCAGGATGGTCGAGGTGATCCGGCCGGCACCACTGCGCGCGGGCTTCGCGGCGACCGGCTTGCCCCGGCGGGCCGCGCGCTCGGCCTTGGCCTCGGCGCGGCGTTCGGCCCGGGCGCCGAGCTTGACGAGCAGCGCGGGCAGCGCGGTCAGCGAGCCGATCACCGCGACCAGGGTGACCACGATCGCGCCGATGGCGATGGAGGAGAAGATCACGTCGTCGGCCAGGAACAGCGTCGCGCTGGAGGCGGCGACCGCGAGCCCGGAGACCACGACGGCGTGTCCGGAGGTGGCGGCGGCCAGTTCGACCAGGGCTCGGGAGTCGAGTCGCCCGCCCGAGCGGGCCCGTTCCTCGCGTTCGCGCTTGAGGTAGAAGAGCGCGTAGTCGACGCCGACGGCCAGGCCGATCAGCAGGATGACGTTGGTGCCGACCCCAGCGTCCGGGAAGACGTGCGACGCGATCATCGACAGGCCGACGGCCGCCACGATCGCGGACAGCGCGAGCACCAGCGGCACGGCGGCCATCGCCGCCGAGCGGAACACGATGAACAGCGTGATCAGGGTGATCGGCAGTGCGATCATCTCGGTCTTGGCGAGGTCGTCGCCGCGTTGGCCCTGGACGTCCTTGCTGATCGAGGGGCCGCCGCTCTCCTCGATCCGCAACCTCGGATGTTGCGCCCGCACCTTCGCGGTCTGCGCCAGGAGCGGGTCGACGTGCTTCTTCCCGTCCTGCTCCTCGCCCTTCATGGTGACGTCGACGCGGACGGCCCTGCCATCGGCCGCGCGCACCGGCGCGCCGACCGACGCCACCTCGGGCAATTGCCGCATACGGTCCGCGATCTCGCCGGCCGCGGCGTCCGCCTCCGGGCCCACCCGTTCCGCGCCGGCCTTCGCGGTGATCAGCACCCGCTCCATCGGGCGCTGCTCCAGGCCGCCCTGGGCGGCCAGCGCTTCCCCGCGACCGGCCTCGCCCACCCGATAGTCCTCGCTGGTGGCCGTATTCGTACCGGCGGCGATGCCGGCCCCGAGGCACAACGCGACAAACAGCACCCAGCCGGCGATCGCCCACCAGGGACGCCGAGCACTCCACCCGGCCACTCGAACAGGAAGTTTCGTCATGTCCGAATCCTGTTCGTCGGGCCGGTTGGCTCGACAGCCTCGACCGACGGAACCCGTTGTCCACCGATCGGTGGACAACGGGCCCGGAGAGTGGGGTTCAGTCCAGGATCGCGATGGCCTCGACCTCGACCAGATGGGCGGGAATGTCCAGGGCGGCGACGCCCAGGAGGGTGGCCGGAGCCGCGGGTGTGACCCCCAGCGCGGCGGCGGCGCGGGCGATGCCGTCGAGGAGTCGCGACATCTTGTCGGGCGTCCAGTCGACGACGTGCACGGTCAACTTCGCGACGTCGTCGAAGGTCGCCCCGACACCGGCCAGGGCGGTGGCGACGTTGCGGTAGCACTGTTCGACCTGGGCGGCGAGATCACCCTCGCCGACCGTGACCCCGTCGGCGTCCCAGGCGACCTGCCCGGCCAGGAAGACCAGCTTCGACCCGGTGCCGACCGACACCTGGCGATACACGTCGATCTCCGGCAGACCGGCGGGGTCGGTGAGAGTGATGGCCATGGTGCTGCCTCCGTAGTGGTCTCCGATGGTTACTCGGGAACCATAGGAGAGCGATCCCCGACCTGGAAGAACGCACTTTTCGGTGCCCGAGGAACCCAAAGGTGACCACGGGAGGGCCGGAATCGCCATCGTCGCCCGAGCCCGGTCCGTCGGGCCCGGCGAGGCGTGTCCGACGAGGTGCCGGCGAGGCGTCGGCGGAGGTGCCCGCGCCCCGACGGGAGGGGTTGGCGGACATTGCCCGAGCGAGTGGTCGGCCGCCCCGAAACGGGTCCGGCCAGGGGCGGAGCGTCGCGGCTCGCAAAAATGGTCTAGTCCATTTTTGGTCCAGACCATTGACTTCGATACCGCGTGAGCTATCTCATACCGATGCCGCCGAGAGCCACGCGAAGCGACGGCGGTCCGTCCCCTCTCACAGTCTGGACGCACGCACATGCGACTCCTCCGTACGTTACGAGCGGCCGTCGCCGCCACCGTCACCGCCGCCGCGGCGGTGAGCCTCACCGCCTTCGGAGCCGGCCCCGCCCAGGCCGCGACTCCCCTGCCCGCACACGTCTTTGCCCCCTACTTCGAGGCGTGGACCGGGGACAGTCCGGCCGCGCTGTCCGCCCAATCGGGCGCGAAGCACCTGACCATGGCGTTCCTGCAGACCGCCACCTCGGGCTCGTGCACGGCGTACTGGAACGGCGACAGCGGCATGCCGATCGCCCAGTCCACGTTCGGCGCCGACATCAAGACGATCCAGGGCCGGGGCGGGGACGTGATCCCCTCCTTCGGCGGCTACACCGCGGACACCACGAACACCGAGATCGCGGACAGCTGCACCGACGTCAACCAGATCGCCGAGGTGTACAAGAAGGTCATCACGACCTACGACATCTCCCGCCTCGACATGGACATCGAGGTCGACGCGCTCGACAAGACGGCCGGCATCGACCGCCGCAACAAGGCGATCAAGCTGGTCCAGGACTGGGCCGCGGCCAACGGGCGCAAGGTCGAGATCTCCTACACGCTGCCCACCACCACCCACGGCCTCGCCGAGAACAGCGTGGCGCTGCTGCGCAACGCGGTGAGCAACGGCACGCGGGTCGACGTGGTCAACCTGATGACGTTCGACTACTACGACAACGCCACGCACAACATGGCCAACGACACCGAGACGGCCGCGCAGGGCCTGTACAACACCCTCGCGCAGCTCTACCCGGGCAAGACCCCCACGCAGCTCTGGGGCATGATCGGCGTCACCGAGATGCCCGGCATCGACGACTTCGGCGCGGCCGAGACATTCACCCTGGCCAACGCCAACCAGGTGTACAACTGGGCGGTGTCGAAGGGCATCAACACGCTCTCCTTCTGGGCGCTCCAACGGGACCGCGGCAACTGCGGGGCCTCCTCCGACAGTTGCTCCGGAATCCCGGGCAACCAGTGGGACTTCAGCCACGTCTTCGCACCGTTCACCAGCGGCACGACGACCCCGACCAACGACTTCGCGGTACAGACGACGCCCGCCTCCGGAACGGTCGCCGCGGGCAACTCGACCACCAGCACGGTGAACACCTCGGTGACGACGGGTTCGGCGCAGACGGTGAACCTCACCGTCAGCGGCGCCCCCGCCGGCGTCTCGACCTCGCTCAGCCCGACATCGGTGACGGCGGGCGACAGTTCGACGCTGGCCATCACCACGACGTCGGCGGCCGTCTCGGGTACGTACACCCTGACGGTGACCGGCGTCGGCACGTCCGTCAGCCACTCGGCGACCTACACGCTGACCATCACCGGTGGCAACGGCCACCAGTGCACGGCCCCGCCGTGGGCCTCCGGCACCGTCTACACCGGCGGGCAGCAGGTCTCGTACCAGGGCCACACCTGGAAGGCCAAGTGGTGGACAACCGGCGAGACGCCCGGCACCACCGGCCAGTGGGGCGTCTGGCAGGACCTCGGCGCCTGCTGAGTCCGGCCCGAAACGCCTGAACGCACGGTGTCGCCCGGCGGATTTCCCGCCGGGCGACACCCGCGTGCCCCCATCGAGAAGGTTTCCGCGTGTTCGGCCGAATTCGGGCGCATACTCGACTCCACGGCGGGTGTTCTCGGGGGAGGAACGCGATGCGGGTGCGGCGGGTCGGGACACGGGCGGGACTGGTCACGGTGTGCACGGTGATGGCGTTGTTCGGCGCCACCTCGTGCGGCTACCTGGGATTCGACGAGGACGGCGAACGGAAGACGGGTCTCGACGATCCGGTACTCGGCTACGCCATCGGGCCGATCAAGTTCTCCATCTCGACGCGCGGGAAGATCTCCGTATCGCTCGGGGCGCGCTGGGTCACCCCGGCGGGCACATTCAGCGTCGACGGCGGCGTCGACTACTCGAGGAAGGCGGCGACCGCCGGGAACGAACTCATCGTGGTGATCCGGCATCGCGAGGACGGTCGGGTCAAGGAGGACGTCTTCCGCGTCACCGCCGCGAAGGGGCTCCGGGTGACGCTGGAGGGCAGGGTGGTCCAGGAATTCTCGCCGGGGCGCGTGCTGCTAGAGGCCGACCCGGACACCACGATCACGATCGATTCCCCGGACGGCGGCGCGAGCCCGGGCCCGAAACCGGACGCCGACGCGAGCGCGAGCGCGCGTGCGAGCGCCGGGTCGACCACGAGGCCGCCCAACGGTCCGCTGCCCACCGGCTCCGGGCCGAGCACGAGCAGGAGCACGAGCCCGCGCCCGACCGCGCAGCCGACCACCCGCCAACTGCCGACCGATTTCGCCGCGAGTTGGCATGGCAGCGCCGTCAGTACCGCCACCTTCATCGTCGGCCTGCGACTCCACGTGGGCAAGGCCGGAACCGTCGTGGGCGAGTCGGACTACCCCGGCAACTGCTCCGGAACCCTGACCCTGGAGACCGAGGACCGCGCCGCCATCCGCGCCGACCGGGTCGTCCTGCGCGAGGACATCGTCCGCAACCCGAAGCAGGGCTGCGCGCGCGGCGGCTGGGTCGTACTGAGCAAGGTCCCGGGGAACAAGCTCAAGTACGACTACTACACAACTTTCCCGACCGGCAACGTACCGGCCCAGGCCGCCGGCCTCCTGCTCCGCAACACCGGCTGACCCCGCCCGAAACCGCCCCGCAGCCCGCCCGAACGGCCCCGCTCCCCCGGACAACCGGCCCGGCCCCGGCCCGCCCCCCGCAGTCCCATCCCGGCCGCCCGCCCCACACCACCCCCGCCTGCCCCGGCTCGGGCGGCGCCACCCCGCGCCCCCGGACGACCGGCCCCGACCCGCACGGCCCCCGCTTGCCGCGGCTGGGGCGGAGGGGAAGCATGGAAGCAAGATCGCTCCGCACTCGTACGGATGCGTCGTTGTCGCACGGACATGGAGCCGGACGATGTCTGGTCCTTTTCAACAGTTTCCGCTCGAAGGGGGCTCGACGGCGGATCTCTACCTGCTCCGCTACGACCGCGACGGCGGGCTGCGCAGCCCGGTCGCCGAGCAGGAGATCAAGGGCCGGCTCGCCGGGGTGAGCGACGTCTTCCTGTTCTCGCACGGCTGGAACAACGTGTTCGCGCAGGCCCTCGACCGCTATCGCAGCTTCGTCAACGGGTTCATCGAGCAGCGCCGGCAGTTCGCCCTCCCGCTCCCGCCGGACTACAAACCGCTGCTGATCGGCGTCATCTGGCCCTCCACGAGCTTCGTCATGCCCTGGGAGGCGGGCCCCGACATCGCCGCCGAACCGGATCCCGACGGTGCGGAGGCGCGGCAGGTCGAGGAGATGTTCGGCCTGGTCTCCGGCGCCCTGAAGGCCGAATCCGACCCGGAGTTCGTCGAGTTGACGGACGGCCGCACCACGATCGACGTCGACGACGCGCGACGGGCCGCCGAGATCGTGCTCGGCTCGCTGCGCGCCGGGCGCGATCCGGACGACGGCTCACCGCCACCCACCGCCGAGGAATTCCTCGACGTCTGGGCGGCGTTGGACGGCGGCGGAGCCGCGGCCCCGCCCGCCGCCCCGGAGGATTTCGGCGTCGCGCACCCCGCCGCGTCGGGCCTGCAGGTCGCGGGCGGCGGCTTCGATCCGCGCAGCCTGTTGCGTGCCGCGACGGTGTGGACGATGAAGGCCCGTGCGGGTGACGTGGGCGCCAAGGGGGTGGGGCCGCTCGTCGCGCACATCCTGCGCGAGAGCGGCGTGCGACTACATCTGGTCGGCCACTCGTTCGGCGCGAAGGTGGTGTTGTCGGCGCTGGTGGCCGCCGCGCCGACCCGTCCCGCCCGGTCGATGTTGCTGCTCCAGGCGGCCGTCAACCGCTGGTGCCTCGCGGCCGACGTCGCCGGCACCGGCCGCTCCGGCGGCTACCACGCGGCCCTCGACCTGGTGGACCGGCCGCTGCTCACCACGTTCTCCGCGTTCGACGATCCGCTGACCAAATTCTTTCACCTCGCGATGCGCGGCAGTCAACTGGGCGAACCGGGCGTCGCGGCGATCGGCGATCCCGAACTGTACGGCGCACTGGGCGGGTTCGGCCCCGCCGGCGTCGACGCCATCTCCACCCGGCGATCCGCCGCCGTACCCGGCCAGGACCACTACGCCCTCGGCGGCGGCCTACGGGTGATCGCCGTCGACGGCGGGGTCCAGATCGACGGGAAGCCCGCCATCACCGGCCACGGCGACGTCAGCAATCCGGCGACGTGGTGGGCCATGCACGCCCTGGCCGGACCGGACTGAGGAACCGGATCCGCCGACCCGCCCCGGCCCGAACCGCCGGGAAGGCACGGTTCGCCGCCCGCATCGAAGGAGTCGTGATGTCCGAGGTCTCCGTCGAGAAGTGGCACCTGGCGATGCTTCGGGTGCGGCTCGATCTCGGGCGCGCGTCGCCGACCGCGACGGTCGAACTGCTCGGCTTCCCCCCGGGCACGACGCCGGCGGGCACGAAGACATACTGGCGGGGCGACTTCGACTACGGCGGGTTCGGGCTCTCGGAAGGTGTCGAACCCCCGCGCGCCCCGACCGTGCCGGACGATCTGGTCGGGGGCGTCGTACGCTGCCTGGGCGCCGAGTTCCCGGCGGATACCGCGCTCTGGTTGCGACTGGTCCCGCCCTACGGCCACCTGGGCGGGGTGCCGTGGGAGGGCGCCTTCGTCGCGGCCACCGGCAGGCCGCTGGTCCGGGTGCCCGATCGCCTGCCACCCGGATCCGATCCGGGGCGGGTATGGACCGTGGCCGTCGCGCTGTCCACCGCGCCGGACGCACCGTGGGTGGCCGGATACCTCTCGGCGTTCGTCTCCTCGCTGCGTGCCTGCGTCGCCGGCCGGGTGGACGTACACGTGTTCACCGAGCGGGGCGGCGAACAGGCGTTGCGGGCGCTGTTGTCGACCGGCCGCAACGGCAACCTGATCCACGTCCACGACCCCGACGGCGCACAGCGCTACGCTCGGTCCGGTCCGCCGCGGCCCGAGGGCCCGGGTCCGGCCACCGGCCCGCCGCTGTGGGGCAATTGGATCGCCGGCGGCCTCGACGGCAAGGCGGTCCGGGCCCTGCACATCGTCACCGACGGCACGTTCGACGGCATCCGACCGGTGCTTTCGGTCAACCCCGATCCCGCGACGGGCACCGACCGGTCCACCCGCGCGTTCGTCACCGCCGACCGGGTAAGGCGCCTCGCCGACCGCGTCGGGGCGACCGTACTGTCCCTCGGCTCACCGCCGGACAATCCGTGCGACTCGGCGATCCGGATGATGGCCGACCACATCGGCCTGCGCCGGGCCGGGCCGACGATCTACAGCTCGCTGGCGCACGATCCCGCCGGATACGCGTTGGCCCAGGCACACGCGTTCGTCGCCGGCGACCCGGGCGCGGTCCCGATTCCGCGTGATCCGTCGCTGTTCGTATACCTCCAGCCCGAGTTCGTCGGCGCCGCGCTCCGGGACGCGTGGCCCGATCCGGAGTCGCCCGGGATGTCCTGGCTCAGCGGGCGGGCGCCGATCGCGAATTCGACGAGCAGCACCGAGATCCTGCCCGATGCCCTCGGCATGGCCGGCGGCGACGAGATCACCGCGCGCTACGCGAACGCCGACTCCGTGCCGATGTGGGTCGCCTCGTCCACGCGCTACATCGAGAACCAGGTGGCCTCCCTGGTCCGCACCGCCGGCGTCCCCGGCGAGACCCCGGCCGCCAAACAGGCATACGACCTGGGAGTCGGCCAGGCCATCGCCGAGTTGCGCGCGCTTGTCGACGAACGTATCCGGGAGACGTGATGCGCACCGTGCTCGGCTTCGAACCGCTGGGGGACGAGCGCACCGTGCTCAAACTGCGCGAGGCGCCCGCCAACATCCCCGGCCTCGGCGCCAACCGGGTCACCGACGTCTCCGATCCCGGCGGCACCGTCTCCAGCCGGGGCGAGGCGCTGCTGAAACGGCTGTGCCGGCATCCCGCGGTCGGTCAGGGCCTGAGCGCCGCCCTCGCCCAACCGCCCGCCGCCGGACCGACGCCGCTGTACCTGCACATGGTCTCGAACCTGGCCGACCAGCTGCCGTGGGAGCAACTACGCTCCGCCGCCCAGGGGTTCATCGCGCTCGACGCGCGCTGGCCGATCGTGCGCATCGCCGCCATCCGCAGCCCCGTCGATCGCCGCACGTTCACTCCGCCGCTGCGCATCGTCGCCGTCCTGTCCGCGGCGGGGCGCACCGGCGCATCCCAACTGGAGGCACTGCTCGCGGCCTGCGCACTGCCCGACGCGCGGGCGCTGGACACCCGGCTGCACGTGATCAGCGCCGAGCGGGCCGTGCTCGACCGCGTCGCGGCGGCCGGGCGCCCCGACGTCACCGCCGACGTACTCCCCGGCACCGCCCCGGAGTTGGCCAAGCGGATCACCGCGGCCAAGCCGCACCTCGTGCACCTGCTCTGTCACGGCGGCGCGGCCGGTGGTGTACGAACGCTGGCCTTCGCCCACACCGCCGACTTCGACGCGGGGGAGCCCGTCGGCTCGGTGCAGTTGAAACTGCCGGACCTGGTGGTCGCGTTGATCCCGTGCGCGCCGTGGCTGGTGGTCCTGGGCGCGTGTCAGACGGCGCAGACCTCCGACACCCTCTCGCTCGCCCACGACCTCGTCTCGCAGGGGCTGCCGGCGGTCGCGGGCATGCGCCGGCTGATCGACCTGAACGACACGGACCGGTTCTGCGCGGCGCTGTACCCGGAGGTGCTCGCCACCGTGCGCGGCACGCTGAAGGATCCGGGCGAGCACGAGATCGACTGGGCGGCCACCTTCACCGCCCCGCGCCAGGCGCTGGCCCGGGACGATCCGGCCCAGACCGACGCGTGGTCGGACCCGGTGCTCTACCTCCAGGACGACCCACTGCGGATCGCGGCGAGTTCGGCCGCGGACTCGTCCGAGCTGGCGAACCTCCAGGGGCGGCTGGACACGCACGAACGTTTCCGGGCGACCCTGGATCCGGTCACCACCGATCCGGCGCTGTTGGCGCAGGTGGACGCGCTGATCGCGGACCTGCGGGCACGTTTGGCGGAGGCGGGCCGATGACGCTGCCGGCGGACATCCAGCTCGACGCCTGGACCGGGGATGAGGTCGCCCAGGCCACGATCGACGACGGCGCGGCGTCGTGGGGCGCCGGGAAGGGCGGCATGCCGCGCTCCCAGGCGGTGCTCCCGTTCGCGGCCCCGGCCGATCCGCGGGATTGGCGTTCGGCCGACGTCGGCTATGGAATCCTGCTGCCGGACAGTACCGATCCGCAGGTGTCCGACGCGGCGAAGGCGGCCGGCGAGGACGCGGCCGAACCGGTCCGCGAGTTGTTGGCGGCGCGGCCGGGCACCGTGGTGCTGCGCTGGAGTCCGGATCTGCCCGACCATCTGCTGCGCCGGTACTTCGCCGCCGACCCGCCCCAGGAACCGGCCATCGGGCTCTCGGAGTTCGGGACCGGGCGGGGTCGGCTCCCGAAGTACGTGGCGATCATCGGCGGCCCGGACGTGATCCCGTGGTCCGTGCAGTACACGCTGGGCACCAGGCATCTGGTCGGGCGCATCCCCCTGGCCGGGGATGCGCTCGCCCACTACGTCCGGGCGCTGCTCACGGATTGGGCCGGCGCCGAGGCGCGGACCGACCGGGCGGTGACCTGGACGGTGGACCACGGCCCGCTGGACATCACGGCGTTGATGCGCGCGGTGATCGCCGCCCCGCTGGCGGCCCGGCTCACCCCGCCCCCGCTGGCCGGGTTCCGCGACGTGACCGCGGCCGAAGCGACCGGCGACGCGCTGATGGGCGCCCTCGCCGAGCTGCGCCCGGGGCTGCTGGCCACCTCCAGCCACGGCCGCACCGGTCCGCTCGGCGATCCCGCCGGGATGCGTGCGATGCTCGGGTTGCCGGTGGACGGCACGCACACCACCGTGCCGCTGCGCACGTTGTGCGACGGCATTCCGGGCGGGTGTGTGTGGTACGCCCAGGCGTGCTGCTCGGCCGGCGCGGCCGGTGAGAGCTTCTACGCCGGGCTGCTTCCGGTCGGCAGCTCCGCGCTCGGTACGGTCGAGGCGGTCGCGGGGTTGGGCACAATGGTGGCGCCGGCGCCGCTGGAACTGCTGGGCCGCGAACAGCCGGTGCGGGCCGTACTCGGGCACGTCGAGCCGACGTTCAGCTGGACCCTGCGCGTCGACGACACCGGCCAGGGCCTCGGCGGTCGCCTGGTCTCCGCGCTGTCCAGCCGGCTGTACGCGGGCGAGCCACTGGGCCTGACCCTGGCCGAATACCGCGCCGACGTCGGCGAGTTGCACACCCGCTGGGCCCGCCTGCGCGACACCTTGGCCAACGGCAACACCTCGGTCCGCGAAACCCTCACCCGACTCCGCGTAGCAGCCCTCGACCGCCAAAGCCTGGTCCTCCTCGGCGACCCCACGATCGCCCTACCACCCCTGACCACCACCGGGTGACACCCGGTTCAGGAAGGCGTGGTCGTCGTCCAGTCCCGCAGGCGGCGGGCTATGTGGCGGATGCCGATCGTATTGTGGGTGGCTTCGTTCACCAGGACGACAGCTTCCTTCGGCGGGTAGTCGAGCTGATGGCCGCACAGGAAGAGAAAGGCTTCGGTGGCGTGCCACGCGAATGCTTCGTTGGAGTGTTCGAGGCAAGGCAGTCGAACCAGGGTCTGCAGGAGCGCGGCAGCCTTCAGGTGGTCGGACCCATAGACGTCGCGGTCCATCGCATGGGCCTGGACGCGGCCGATTGCGGCATACAGTGGGCCGAGGTCATCAACCTGGGGGTCACCGGGCAGGAGTTCGGCGACGTGCAGCAGGAACGCGACATCCATGTGCGGTCGTTGCGGGTCACTCACGCGGCGTGGCCCCGCTTGGGCGCGGCGGACTCGGACTCCAACTCGGCTGCGGCCTGACGTTCCGCGGCTCGGTATTCCGGCGTGGGGTCGGCATCGCCGGCCGCAGCGGCAAACGCTTCACCGCTGCGGGCCATCGACGCGCGGAAAGCGTCAATGAAGCGGTTTTCGAGGGCAGTTGCCCGCGCATAGGCGGCACCCAGGATGTACTCCTGCATGCTGACCCCCTCGGCCTTGGCGGCTGCGGCGATCGCGGCTCGCTGTGCCGGGTCCGGAAAGCGGAGGTTTATGGCTTTCGGATCGCTCATGCCCCCGATGGTACCACTGGGGCCACCACCACGGCAGGTCGCCGCGCGAAGTCGCCGAGCCCCGGGCGACCGGCCCGACGACGCTCCGTACCTCAGCTTGCGGAGCCGCCCTCCCGAAGGGTCGTCATGGACACCGGTTCACCCCCGCCCACCGACCTACGACCCCCGACCCGCCCCCGGCCCCGGCCCCGGTGGGAAGCGGCCGAACTGTAGCGGGGCCACGCCTCCCCTGTTCGAACAGACGTTCGGATCGATGGGGTATCGTGGTGGAATGTCCGGCTCACTCCAGGGTTCGCTCTTCGACCAGGGCGACGTCGTCCACGTCGGCCCGCCATGCGGGCTGCGCCGCACCGTGTTGGGCCGCGGCGCGTGGATCGACGAGTTGCCCGGGTGGGTGGCGGGCGCCGACACGCTGTTCACCGCGCTCGCCGAGACGGTTCCCTGGCGGGCCGAACGGCGGCTGATGTACGAACGGGTCGTCGACGTCCCCCGGCTGCTCGCCCACTACCGCGCCGCCGACCCGCTGCCGCACCCCGCCCTCGCCGAGGCGCGCGACCGGCTCTCCGAGCACTACGCGGCGGAGCTGGGCGAGCCGTTCCTCAGCGTCGGCCTGTGCCTGTACCGCGACGGCCGGGACAGCGTCGCCTGGCACGGCGACCGCGACGGCCGCGGCGCGCACGCCGACACGATGGTCGCGATCGCGTCCGTCGGCGCGCCGCGCGATCTGCTGCTTCGGCCGCGCGGCGGCGGCGAGCCGGTGCTGCGCCGCCCGCTCGGACACGGTGACCTGATCGTGATGGGCGGCTCCTGCCAACGCGCCTGGGAGCACGCGATCCCCAAGACGACCAGGGCGACGGGACCGCGCATCAGCATCCAGTTCCGCCCACGCGGCGTCGGCTGATCGGGTCGCGGCACAGTGCCCCGCCGACCTCGGGTCGACGGGGCACTCGGTTCTCGGCTACTTGACGCAGGTGCCGTCGGTCCTCGGCAGTCGGCCCGTGGCCAGGTAGTCGTTGACCCGGTCGTCCACGCAGGAGTTGCCGTAGAGCCCGTAGACCGCGTGCCGGTTGGCTCCCTGGAGGGTGAGCAGCCGGGAACTCGGCAACAACGTGTGCAGCGCCACACTGCCGGTGTACGGGGTCCGCGGGTCACCGTCGGCGGCCACGATCAGCATCGGCACGTCGCGCCGTACCCGCACCGGGTCCTCGCGCGGCGCGTCCCAGAAGGCGCACGGCACGATGTTGTTGGTGAACGGGCCGTACAGCGGGTGCGCGGCGCGGGACGCCTCGACGTCGCGCCAGTACACCTCGGGATCGCGCGGCGCGGCCACGTCCCCGCACAGGATGGCGGTCTGGGCGCCCGTGGGTCCGTTGCCGCCGGTCAGGAACATCCGCAGCTTCCCCGCGAAGTCCGGCGACACCGGCGCCGGTTGCCCCGCCGCGGCCCTGGCCAGGGTGGCCACCTCGGCGGCGAACACCGTCCGCGCCGCGTCGGTGTCGTCCGCGTTTTCCATCAGCAACACGAGCCCGACCCGGCTGTCGTCCAGCCGGAAGACTTCCGGGGCGGTACCGACGACGAGCGGGTCGCGCGCCGACGCCTCCTGGACGCGGGTCACCGTGGCCAGCACCTCGGCGCGGGTGCGGCCGAGGTGGTAGGTGTCGTCCCGAAGCGCGGTCCAGGCCGCCCAGTCGGACAGCGCCCGATCGTTCTCGCCCTCGCTGCCGCGCAACGCCCGGGGGCCGTAGTGGCGCGGGTCGAGCGCGCCGTCCAGGACGACGCGGTCGACGCGGCCGGGGAACATCTGGGTGTAGGTCGTGCCGAGGTAGGTGCCGTACGAATAGCCGAAGTAGGACACGCGCCGCTCGCCGAGCGCGGCCCGCACGACGTCCATGTCGCGGGCGGTGTTGCGGGTGCTGATGTACGGCAGTACCGCCGCGTTGGTCGCCCGGCACCGGTCGGCCAGATCCTTCTGCAGCGCGACCTGACGATCGAAGCTCGCCCGACTCAGGCCGGCCGAGAAGAGGTTGGTGCCGACCGGCCATCCGCAATCCAGCGGCGTACTGCGGCCGACGAACCGCGGATCCATGCCGATCAGGTCGTAGCGCGCGCCGACCTCCTTCATCGCGCTACGCAAATCCAGGGTCATGTCGAGGCCCGCGCCGCCGGGGCCGCCCGGGTTGGTCAGCATCGTGCCGATCCGGTGCCGGGTGTCGGTGGCCCGGATCCGCGAGATCGCGACGGTGATCGTCCGGCCCCGGGGGTTGGCGTAGTCGAGCGGGACGGTCACGTCGGCGCAGCGGGCGCCGCCGCGTTCGAGCCCTTGGCCCACGGCGTCGTCCGGGCCCAGGACACAACTGCGCCAGTCGAGCCGTTGGTGGTGGTAACGCTCCAGCGCGGCAACGGAGTTCGCCGCACCGTCGGTGTCGTCGACCTCGGCCGCCGACGCCGTCGCGGATATCGCGCCCAGACACGCGGCGAGGGCCAGGCCCACCGCCAGGACTCGGCGCGCGGGACGGGCGCGCCGATGGGGAGTTCTCGCCGTCGCCGTCGCGGTCGCCGCGTCGGGGTGGTGTTCACTCGTTCGGTGCGCCGACGTTATCGTCATGCTCGTCTCCGGAGTCAGATCCGCAGACGTACCCGAACACCCGCCCCCGCCACGGTTGTCGGCGCACTGTCGAGGCGACGCGTCGCCGCGTGTCGACCCGCGTCCCGGCGCGGAACGGATCGACGTGCGGCGGCACGGGCGGCGGCAGAGTCCGCAATCCGGCGGGGCGGGTGGGGGACGCGCGGATGCCTCGTATGAACGAGCACGACCCTACGAACGTGTCCAGGGTCGAACATTGGCCGACCGCACGACGAGCGGTCTCCCGCTTCGTGGGCCCGGCCAATCCTGCCTACGCGTGTCGCCCCCTACAATCGCCGGTCGCCGACCGGCGGTTCAGCCGCCCAGGGCGTTTTCCCGGTCCGGGTGCACACACTCGATGCGGTAGTCGCCGTTCTCCGGGTCGACGACGACGCCGTGGGTTTCGCTGTGGAAGCCGGGGAAGTGCCGGTCGAACGCCTCCAGGGCGCCGAGGTAGCGCAGGAGCGGGCCGTCGGCGGCGCCGATTGCGCGCCACGAACGCGCCATCACCGCTTCGAGGCTCACCCGAACGGTCATGCGAAAGCTCCCGAAAGCTCCCCAACCCCCCCTTTCGAGGGAAACACGGTCGGGCAGGCACGGCGGTGACGTAGACCCACCCGGGGGACGCGCGTCGTGTGGACGGGTCCGCGCGCTCCGCCATATCGTGTCGTGGCTGAGACCACGCCGATCTGACGACAGCGAGATAAGGAGACCCCAGAGTGGGCACGGGTGGCAGTGTCGAGACGTTGGAATTCCAGGCCGAGACCCGGCAGTTGCTCCAGTTGGTGATCCATTCGATCTATTCCAACAAGGACATCTTCCTGCGTGAGCTGATCTCCAACGCCTCCGACGCTCTGGACAAGCTGCGACTGGAGTCGCTGATCGACTCCGACCTCGAGGTCGATACGTCCGACCTGCACATCGCCTTGGCCGTCGACAAGGACGCCCGCACGCTGACCGTGCGCGACAACGGCATCGGCATGAGCCGGGACGACCTCGTGGAACTGATCGGCACGATCGCCAAGTCCGGCACCGCCGGTCTGCTGGAGAAGCTCAAGGAAGCCAAGGAGACCCAGGACGGCGCCGCGGCGCAGAACCTGATCGGACAGTTCGGCGTCGGCTTCTACTCGGCGTTCATGGTCGCCGACAAGGTCACCCTGCGCACCCGGCGTGCGGGCACCGACTCGGGCACCGCGTGGGAGTCCGACGGCGAGGGCACCTACGAGATCCGGGCCGTCGACGACCTGCCCGTGGGCACCTCGGTCACCCTGCACCTGAAGGCCGCCGACAACGAGGACGGGCTGGCCGACTACCTGTCCGAGTGGAAGATCCGGCAGATCGTCAAGCAGTACTCGGACTTCATCCGCTGGCCGATCCGGATGGCGACGGAGCGGACCGACGCCGACGGCGTCACCACGCACGGCGTCGACACGCTCAACTCGATGAAGGCGCTGTGGGCCCGGCCGCGCAGCGAGGTGACCGAGGCCGAATACGCCGAGTTCTACAAGCAGATCAGCCACGACGGGCTCGACCCGGCCGAGACGATCCACATGCGCGCCGAGGGCAACTTCGAGTACGAGGCGCTGCTGTTCATCCCGTCGCAGGCCCCGTTCGACCTGTTCTCGCGCGAGACGAAGCGCGGCGTACAGCTGTACGTCAAGCGGGTGTTCATCATGGACGACTGCGAAGCGCTGATGCCGAACTATCTGCGCTTCGTCAAGGGTGTCGTGGACGCGCACGACCTGTCGCTGAACATCTCCCGCGAGATCCTGCAGCACGACCGGCAGATCCGCGGGGTGCGCCGGCGCCTGGTGAAGAAGGTCCTCGGCGCGATCAAGGACATGCAGGCCAAGGACGGCGAGCGCTACACGAAGTTGTGGGCGCAGTTCGGCCGGGCGCTGAAGGAGGGCCTGCTCGAGGACACCGACAACACCGAGGCGCTGCTGGAGCTGGTGTCGGCCGCCTCCACGCACGACCCGGAGAAGACGACCACGCTGCGCGAGTACGTCGAGCGCATGAAGGACGGTCAGGACGCGATCTACTACCTGACCGGCGAGACCCGGGCGATGGTGGAGAACTCCCCGCACATGGAGGCGTTCGCCGCCAAGGGGTACGAGGTGCTGATCCTCACCGACCCGGTCGACGAGGTCTGGGTCGACCAGGTCCCGGCGTTCGCCGGCCACGCGCTGCAGTCCATCGCCAAGGGGCAGGTCGACCTCGACGAGCCCGCCGACGGCGACGGCGAGGCCGAGTCGGACAAGGCCAAGCGCGAGGAGGACTTCGCCGCCCTGCTCCCCTGGCTGACCACGACGCTGTCCGAGCAGGTGAAGCAGGTACGCCTGTCGTCCCGGCTGACCACGTCGGCGGCCTGCATCGTCGGCGACGCGCACGACATGACGCCGACCCTGGAGAAGATGTACCGGGCGATGGGCCAGGAGATGCCCCCGGTCAAGCGCATCCTGGAACTCAACCCGACGCACCCGTTGATCACCGCCCTGCGCGCGGCCCACGCGACGAACGCGGAGGATCCGGCACTCGCCGAAATCGTCGAACTCGTCTACGGCGGCGCCCTGCTCGCCGAAGGCGGCGACCTCCCCGACCCGGCCCGCTTCACCCGCCTCCTGACCAACCACCTGGCCAGGGGCCTGTAACCCACCCGGGGGGGTGCGACCGGCCGGGCCCACCCGGGTGGGTTACAGGCC
>NZ_JBSHGZ010000046.1:48086-80912 GCF_053618075.1 Embleya sp. NPDC055664 | reverse complement strand
GACGGGATTCGATCCCGTCCGGCGCCCGGGGCGCGCCCGTCGCGGGGGCGGGGCGGCGGGTCGGGGGCGAAGTGGTGGTCGTGGGCGCGCCGTTGCGGCTCCGGTGGCGTGATTCGCTGCTTCTTCGCTTCTTCTTCGCCTGGGCGCCACGAGCAGCCTCCCCGCGCATCATGTGGTGCGGGACAGGGTGTGGGCGTCGACGGTCGAGTGTCGTCGAACGGAGCGAGAAGGAGACGTCCATGTCCGGATGGAAGACCGTCACGGCCGCGATCCTGGCCGGGGCGGCGGTCGTTGCCGCGCCGGGAGTGGCCGCCGCGGCGGACCGCCACGGAAATCACCACAGGACCTTCGACCTACAGGCGCACCGCGGCGGTCTGGGCCTGACCGTGGAGAGCACCATTGCGTCCTTCGCCAAGGGCCTGGACCTGGGGGTCTCCACCCTCGAACTGGACGTCCAGATCACCGAGGACGGCCGGGCCGTGGTCACCCACGACCGCAAGGTCGACGGCCGCAAGTGTGCCGACACCGGACCCGTGCGGGCCGGTGACCCGGAGTTCCCCTACGTCGGGAAGTATGTCAACACGCTTACCCTCGACCAGGTCCGTACCCTCGACTGCGGGTCGCGGCAGTTCCCGGGCTTCCCCGGCCAGACCACCTCGCCCGGCGCCCGAATGCCGCTGCTCACCGAGGTGTTCGACCTGGTCAACCGGCGCCACGCACGCGGCGTGAAGCTCAACGTGGAGACCAAGGTCGAGGCGGGCGCGCCGAACGAGACGGCGCCGCGCGAGCAGTTCGTGCAGACGGTGGCCCGCGAGGTGCGCCGGGCCGGGCTGTTGCGCCAGGTCACCATCCAAAGCTTCGACTGGGGCTCGCTGATGAGGATGCGTCAGGTCGAACCCCGGCTGCCGCTCGTTGCGTTGACCAACTACGACTTCCTCCAGGTCGGCAAGCCCGGCGCCTCGCCCTGGCTGGGCGGCCTGGACATCGACGACTTCGGCGGCGACCCGCTGCGGGCGATCAAGTCGTTCGGCGCGACGTCGTTCTCGCCGGTGCACGGCTTTCCGCAGGACGGCAGGGTGGGCGACCCGAACTACCGTCCCTACGTGACCCGGGCGATGGTCGAGGAGGCACACCGACTGGGCATCAAGGTGGTGCCGTGGACCATCGACGATCCGGCGACCATGGCGAAGTTGATGGACGACGGCGTGGACGGGCTGATCACCGATTACCCCGATCGGTTGCGGGAGCTGATGGCGGCGCGAGGGCTGCCGCTGCCGAAGCGCTATCCCGCGCGGGGCTGACGCGGGGGAAGCGCTGCCGGGTGCGCGGTGGGCGTAGCGGATGGTGCTCGCTCGGGCGGGCGGTGCCCGCTCCGGCGGACAGTGCGCACTCGGCCGGACCCGCCCGCGCGGTGGGCATGGAACAGGGCCGGGCCCGTCGACGCGTGGTCGACGGGCCCGGCCCTGGAACTTCCCGGTTGTGCTCGGATCAGAGGTTGACGCCGTGCGCGCGCAGGTAGGTGACGGGGTTGATGCCGCTGCCGTAGTTCGGGGTGGTGCGGATCTCGAAGTGCAGGTGCGGGCCGGTCACGTTGCCGGTCGCGCCCGAGAGGCCGATCTGCTGGCCGGTGCTCACCGTCTGGCCGGCGCGGACGCCGATGCTGGACAGGTGGGCGTACTGCGAGTACTTGCCGTCCGCGTGCTTGATGACGACCTCGTTGCCGTAGGCGCCACCGTTGCCGGCGCTGACCACGGTGCCCGAGGTGATGGCCTTGACGGAGGTGCCGGTGCCGACCACGAAGTCCTGGCCGGTGTGGCTGCCGCTGGACCACATGGAGCCACCGGTGCCGAACGCGGTGCCCAGGGCACCGTTCACCGGGGCGACGTAGCCCGAGGAGTTGACGGCGGTGCTGCCGGCCTTGGCCGAGGAGTCCTTGGCCACGACGGGGGCCTTCTCCTTGGTCACGGGCTTCGGGGCGACCTTGACCGACACGGAGGGCTGGGCCTCGGTCTTGGTCTCGACCTTGGCCTCGGCCTTCGGCGCGACCTCGGTCTTCGTGGCGGCCGCGGCCTTGCCGGAGAGCGAGAGCTTCTGGCCGACCAGGATCAGGTTCGGGTTGCCGCCGATGACGGACTTGTTGTCGGCGTACAGCTTGTGCCAGCCGCCCTCGACGTCCTTGGCCGCGGCGATCTTGGACAGGGTGTCGCCCTTGACCACGGAGTAGGTGGTGGTCGTGGCCTTGGTTTCGGCGGCCGGGACGACCTCGATCTTCGGGGCCTTCGGGGCCGGCGCGGACTCGACCGGCTTCTCGGCGACCTTGGGGGCGACCTTGACGGTGGCCTTGGTCGAGCCCGACTTGGCGTTGGGGGAGATGGCCGGAGCGGCGCCGCCACGGGTCAGGCCCGCGGGGCCCGAGGTGTTCGGCCACGCGCCGGGGCCCTGTACGGCGAGGACCTTCTCCGCGATGGCGATCTGCTGGTCCTTGGTGGCCAGGTCCGCACGCGGGGCGTACTGCTGACCGCCGAACTCGTTCCAGGTGCTCTGCGTGAACTGCAGGCCACCGTAGAAACCGTTGCCGGTGTTGATGTGCCAGTTGCCCGAGCTCTCGCCCATGGCGACCTTGTCCCAGACGGAGACCGGGGCGGCGGTGGCGGAGGTGGCGAAGCCGGTGATCAGCGGGGCGGCGACGATGGCGCCGGCCATGCCGAGGGTGAGCGCGAGGCGCGCGTTCTTGGGCTTGCGGGCAGGGGTGATGAACGACTGCACGAAGATTTTCCTTCTCCCACGCCTACGAAGTGAGCTGTCGGATTCGGGCTGGAGAGTCTCGCCCGGCCGGCGTCGACTCCTCGGGTATCGAGGAGGCGGGCACGGCTTCACCCCAAGCCGTCGTTATCGGATGTCCGCGACATGCGGACGCCCGGGACGGCATTCCACTTGGTTCCCCCGCTCCTGCCTTTCGGGTTTCGTACCGTGGCCTCTCCGGCGGCAGGATTCGGCGAACCGGGAGACACATTCCGCCGAACACCGGACCGGTGCGGCGAAGCACCAAGCTACGCATACACCCGACTCGGATCCAAACATCACGTTTCGCCGAAACCGAAGATTCGGGTCGGAAGGGTGGAATTAGGGGACCGAAAGTCCCGAAGCGTCCACGCATTGTGTCCGGGACCTTCAGCGGGGAGTGAGGTCGGAATTGCGGGGAGTGAGAATCGTGGAAATTCGGTTCACGGTGCGTGCGAGTTCCTGACAATCGGTGCGCGGGATGTGACGTGCGCCACGGGATTTGTCGGAAACGACGGTCTCGGGATGGTGGAAAACGGGTCGAAACGGCTCCCGACCTGCCCATTTGTGGGATGCGGCGAGGGTGAAGGCGCGCGCGTCGCGGAACCGGCGTTCGATGGGATGGCCCCTTCGGGCCGGGTGGCGTGATGGAGGCTTTCGGCCTGACTGGCACCGATTCGGGTGATTTGCCCTGTATGGACTGCCGGTGATCGAACCTCGGCTCGGGTACACCCCGTCATCGCGGGGTGGCATGTCGTCGCGGGCCGCGCCTCACGGGCTGACGAGCCCCTGAAGCACCTGGAACGCGACGGCGACCACCAGGGCGTTGTAGAAGTAGGCGATGACGGTGTGGACGAGCACGATCCGCCGCATCCGCACACCGACGACTTCGACATCGCTGGTCGCGAACGACGTGGCGAGCGTGAAGGAGAAGTACGCGAAACTCAGGAACGACGGCGTCGTGCCCTCGGGGAACCGAAGGTCGCCGTGCCCGCCGGTGACGTCGATGACGAGGTAGATCTGCGCGAAGCCGACCTGCATCAGCGCCCACGACAGGATCACCCCGAGCGAAGCGGCGACCGTCAGTCCGAGATCACGATGACCGCCGACGACCTGGTCCTTCGCAAGCAGAGCCGTCACCGCCGATACGGCGCCGGTCGTCCCCGCGAGCAGCGGCGCGATCCACGACCACCGGGCCAGAGCGCGCAGCTCCGTGACCGCGCCGGCCTCGACGGGCCGTCCCCGCCACACGGCCGCGAACCCGCCGGCGATGTAGAGCGACCCGACGACGACCCACACGATCAGCGCCCACCGGGCGGTGCTGCTCAGGAACGCGACACTGGACAGGAAGATCAGTGTCTCTGCGGCCGACCCCGTCCAGCGAAGTCGTGCCCGCGCACGCGGTCCGGCCATGTGCCGATTCTGTCAGTCGGCCGAAGCAGCCGGTGTCAGCGAAACACGGCGCGTCTCGGCGAGGTTGTGGGCCCGTGGTCCCGGCGCCATTCACTCCGAGCCGCTTGTCACTTCGCCGGAGCCTCGGGAGGGCAGGGCCGAGCCGGATAGGTGTGGGTGTCTCGGGTCGGGTTCGGCGTATGCGGCTCCCCCCGTGTGGAGCCGCATACGCCGAACCCGGCCCGAGACGCCGGTGTCGGGTCCGTCGTGGTCAGGGCGTCCGGGCGCCGCCGTTGGGTGCGGTGAGGAATTCGGCGAGGTGTACCGCGCGTACGCGCGACTTGCGGCGCCGCAGGCCGGTGCGGAGTTGGCGCAGGCAGCCCGGGTTGACCGCGACCACGACGTCGGCGCCACTGGCCTCGATCGCGTCCAGCTTGCGGTCGAGGATGCGGCGGGATTCGATCGGGCGCAGGAGGGAGTGGGTGCCGGCCGCGCCGCAGCAGTCGCCGGCGCCCGGGGTTTCCACGAAGTCGGCCACTGCGGAAAGGACTTCGCGCGGTTCGCGCCAGACGCCGAGGCCGTTGCGCAGGTGGCAGGAGTCCTGGAGGGTGACCCTGACCCGGCGGCCGGCCACCCGGCGTTCGGGGAGGGCCGAGACGTCGACCACCTCGGACAATTCGGCGACCCGGTCGCGGCCGATGACGTCGGCCAGGTGCGCGGCGCATCCGCCGGAGGTGGTGACGATCCGGCCGGGGAGTCGTTCGCCGAGGCGGCGGGCGAGGGCACGGCCCTTGGTCGATTCGCCGTTGTGCGCGTGCAGCGCTCCGCAGCAGCCCTGGTCGTCGGGCACCTTCAGGCCGGGCAGGAGGGTGCGGGCCGCGCGGGAGACCTTCGGGAACATGGCGCGTTCGAAGCAGCCGAGCATGAGGGAGGCACCGGTGCCGGCGGGTGGCGTGGGCTGTGCGGGCTGTGCGGGCCGAGTGGGTGGTTTCGGGCTCCGGGGTGTGGCCGGACGGGTTGCCCTGTCGGGGCTGCTGCGCCCGGCCGGCAGGACGAAGCGGCCCCAGCCCATCGCGCGGACCACCGGCGGCAGGCTCACCACGATCGTCAACAGCCGGGCCAGTGGCGGTCGGTGTTTGCCCCGCCACTGGTGCTCGCGCCACTGTTCCAACAAGGAGCCGTACGGGACGCCCGCCGGGCAGACCGGTTCGCAGGCGCGGCAGCCCAGACACGCGGAGGACTGTTCCAGCAGGGTCGGGTCGTCGGCGTCCAGGCGGCCGGTCTCCAGCGCGCGCATCAGGTTGATCCGGCCGCGCGGCGACGAAGCCTCGTCGCCGGTGGCGGCGTAGGTCGGACACGCGGGCAGGCAGAAGCCGCAGGAGATGCAGCGGGAGAGTTCCTCGGGGTCGAACACACCGGTCATGAGCCGAGCTTTCCGGGATTGAGGATGCGGGCGGGATCGAAGGCGGTCTTGATCCGGCTGAGCAATTGCAGCTGTTCGTCGCCGAGTTGGGCGCGCAGGTGCGGCAACTTGGCGGCGCCTACCCCGTGTTCGCCGGTGATCGTGCCGCCGAGTTCGATCGCGGTGCGGAAGATGTCGTCGAAGGCGGCGTGCGCGCGCTCGATCGATTCGGTGTCGTTCGGGTCGGCCACCACGCAGGTGGGGTGGAGGTTGCCGTCGCCGGCGTGGCCGAAGGTGGCGATGGTGACGGTGTGCCCGGCCGCGATGGCGTCGATCCGGTCGACCATCTCGGCGATCCTGGGGCGCGGCACGGTGGCGTCCTCGAGGATGGTCAGCGCGCCGAGTCGGGACAGCGCGGGCAGCGAACATCGGCGAGCGGTCAGCAGTGCCTCGGCGCCGGCCACGTCCTCGGCCAGGGTCCATTCCGTGGCGCCGGCCGCGTCGCACAACTCGGCCATGCGGTTCAGGTCGCGGCGGACCGCGTCGGACGTACCGTCGTCGCCGAACAGGAGCAGCGCCCCGGCGTCCCGACGCAGGCCGAGGTCGGCGAAGTCCTCGACCGCGTTGACGCAGCTCCGGTCCAGGAATTCCAGGGTGGCCGGGACGATGCCGGCGGAGAGGATGTCGGCGACCGCGCGGCCGGCGTGGGACAGGTCGGGGAAGTAGGCGATCCCGGTGCCCGTGTCGGCGGGGGCGGGCAGCAGGGCCATGGTGATCTCGGTGATCACGGCGAGGGTGCCCTCGGAGCCGGTGAGCAGGCGGGTCAGGTCGTAGCCGGCCACGTCCTTCCAGAGCCGGCCGCCGGTGCGGATCACCTCGCCGGTGGGCAGTACCGCTTCCAGGCCGAGTACGTAGTTGCGGGTGACGCCGTACTTGAGGCCGCGCAGTCCGCCCGCGCAGGTGGCCACGTTGCCGCCGACGGTGGAGACTGTGCGGCTGCCCGGGTCGGGCGGGAAGAGCAGGCCGTGCGCGGTCGCGGCGTCGGCCAGGGCGGCGGTGGTCACGCCGGGTTCGACCACGGCGAGCAGTTCGTCGGGGCTGATCTCGCGGATGCGGTTCATGCGTGTGGTGACCAGGACGATGCCGCCGTTCAGGGCCACGGTGGCCGCGCACAGGTTGGAGCCGGCGCCCCGGGGGACGACCGGCACGCGGTGCTCGGTCGCCAGGCGCAGTACGGCGGCGACCTCGGCGGTGTCGGCCGGGAAGACCACGGCGTCCGGGAGTCGGTCGAACAGGGGGGTGGCGTCGCGGGCGTACGGCACGAGGTCGCCGGTGGTGTGGCGGACGTGTTCGGCGCCGACGATCGCGCTCAGGCGGTCGATCAGGTCCATGGACAGGGGCATGTTCCGTGGGTCTCCCTCGGGCGGGTGGCCGTCGCGATGGTGTGGGTTCGCGGCCGACGGCGGTGGTCGCGTCGGCAGTGTGGGTCCGGCGCGTCGGCCTGCGGCCCATTCGTTCTCAAACGCCGCACGGGCTGAGATGTGCTGCGGACCTGGCCGAGATGGTTGCGGACCGGATTGGGGCTGGGGTCCGGGCCGGGGTGAACTGCGGTTCGGGGTGGGGTGGTTGCGATTTCGACGCGGCTGGGACGCGGGCCGAATGGAGGTGGGTGGGGGCCTGGTCGGTGCTACATGACTGCCAATTGGCCGCCGTCTATGACCAGTTCGGTGCCGTGGATGAAGGCTGCGTCCTCCGAGGCCAGGAACGCGTAAGCGGCGGCTACGTCTTCGGGGCGGCCGGCGCGGGCCAGGGGGATTCGAGTGGTGATGTACGTGGATTCGAAGTCGGGGTCTGTCATTGCGCCTGCGATCGAGGCGTTGAGTGGTGTACGGATGTATCCGGGGCACAGGGTGTTCACCCGGATCCCGTACCGGCCCAGTTCCACCGCCATCGTCTTGCCGAGCAGGAGGACACCTCCTTTGGAGGCGTTGTAGTGCGCGTAGTCCTCCTCACCCGCGATCCCGTTCGTGGACGACATGTTGACGATCACCCCACCGCCGCCGCGTTCGACCATGTGCCGGCCGACCGCCTGGCCGACCAGGAACATGCCGCGCAGGTTGACCGCGAGCATGCGGTCGAAATGTTCGGGGGTGATCTCCAGGAAGGGTTCGCGCCAGGCGATGCCGGCGTTGTTCGCGAGTACGTCGATGCCGCCGAGTTCGCGGACGGCGGCCTCGACGAGGGCGGTCGCGTCCGGCTCGTGGCTGACGTCGACGGCGAAGCCGGTGACCTCGCCGAGCGGGCGCAGTTCCGCGACGGCCTCGTCCACCTCGGCCGGATCCAGGCCGCCCACCAGGACGCGGCACCCCTCTTCGAGGAAGCGCCGGGCGGCTGCGAGGCCGATGCCGCTGCTGCCGCCGCTGACGAGTATCCGCTTGCCGATGAGCCCGCGCATCGCTTCTCCTCCGTGACCGGTCGACGAGCCGGGACGTTATCAGCGATGCGCGGTACGGTCTATCATTCCATCAGACGGAATGCCATCCCATTTATGCTTCGTTCCCTAGGGGGGCCCTTGACCGGCAACAGCGATTCGCCCGTGATCAGCGTGGATCGAGCACTGCGGATCCTGATGCGTATGGGCGAAATGCCCCGAGGTATCGCCTTGGAGGAGCTTGCGAGTGATCTGGACATCCCGAAGAGCACCCTCCACCGGTTGCTCGGGGCGCTCAAGCACCGCGGATTCGCCGCCCAGCCCGAGGTGAACGGCCCCTACTTCATCGGGAGTCAGCTGCTCGCCACCGCGTTCCGGTTCCACGACGACATCGACCTGCGCTCGATGGTGCATCCGCTGCTCGCCGACCTGCGCCGGGTGACCGACGAGACGGTGCACGTGGCGATCCTGGACGCGGGTGAGGTGGTCTATCTGGACAAGGTCGAGGCGTCCGGCGCGATCAAGCTCTCGTCCGTGATCGGTGGGCGAAATCCCGCGCACAGCACGGGAGTCGGCAAGGCGCTGCTGGCCTGGACGTATCCCACCGACGAGGCGCTGCGGGCCTGGGCGACGCCTCGGCTGCCGCTGCGGCCGGCGACTCGACACACGCTCACCTCGGTGCCGAAGCTGGCCGCCGAGCTGGACGAGGTGCGGCGTCGTGGCTGGGCCACGGACCTGGAGGAGAACGAGCTGGGGCTGCGGTGTGTGGCGGTGCCGCTGTTCCTGGGACGGTCGGCGCCGGCGGCCGCGATCAGCGTGACCGGACTGAAGTCGCGGATGACATCGGCGCGAATGACGGAACTGGCCGAGGCGCTTCGCTCGCGCGTGGCCGAATGGGCGGGCTCGGCAACCTAGCCTGCGCCCCGAGATTGCCCCGCGCCGCCCTCAATCGCCGGGCAGGCTGCAATCGGCCCCGGCCCAGGGCGCGCCTGCGCCGCTGCGCGGGCGCCGCGAGGCGTCCTCAAACGCCGGACGGGCTGGGGTTGCCGGGGCTCCGGGTGCAGCTGCGGATGCGTGGGTGGGGTGTGTCCTCAAGCGCCGGGCGGGCTGGGGTTGGTCGGTCCCGGGTGTGTCTGCGGTTGTGCGGTGGGGGCGTCCTCAAACGCCGGACGGGCTGGGGTTGCCGGGTCCCGGGTGTGTCTGCGGTTGTGCGGTGCGAGGCGTCCTCAAGCGCCGGGTGGCCTGGGGTTGCCGGACTCACGTAGGCGTGCCATCCCCGATGCCGACACGGGCTTGGCCGGTTCCACGACCAACACCGGACCACTCACGTCCGCGAGCGTAGCCATCCCGAGCCGAGGCCCCGACCGTATTGCTCAGCGTGGGTGCGATGTGTTCACCGGGGCGGGTGGGCTGGGGTGTTGGGGTTTGGGGTGGTTTGGGCTGGGGAGTGTTGTCTGCCGGTTGGTTGTCGTGGGGGCGTGGGGGTGGGCAACTTTCTTGTTTGGTGGGGGGATTGGGTTTGGGTGTGGGGGGACCGGGGGCTCTTGACAGGTTTGGCGGGGCGTTGTTTTACTCGCTTCGCTACTTGGAATTGCGTTCCGCTAGACGGAATGCCGAACTACGGGGAGCGGCATGAGGTTGGCGACAGTCGACTGCGCGGGCCGGGCGGTGGCCGTGGTCGAGCGGGACGGGGGGTTGTACCGGCTCGACGGGCCCGGTGGCGGGACGCTCGGGGCGCTGGTCGCGGCTGGGCCCGAGGTGGTGCGGGCGGTGGTCGATGCCGCCGTCGAGCCGGTTCAAGCGACTCGGTACCTGGCGCCGTTGCGGCCGGGGAAGATCGTTGCGATCGGACTGAACTACCTGGACCACATCCGCGAGGCCGGTGTGGAGCCGCCGAGCAACCCGCTGGTGTTCGCCAAGTTCCCGTCCAGCGTGATCGGCAGCGGCGATGCCATCGTCGTCGACGCCGAACTGACCAAGGACGTGGACTGGGAGGTGGAACTCGGTGTGGTGCTCGGCCGGCCGCTGCGCAACGCGGACAAGGACGAGGCGATGGCCGCGATCGCCGGCTACACCGTCGCCAACGACGTCTCCGCCCGCGACCTCCAGTTCGGCGACGGGCAGTGGGTGCGCGGGAAGAGCCTGGACACGTTCTGCCCGCTGGGTCCGGTCCTGGTCACCCCCGACGAGGTGACCGACCCGCAGGCGCTCGCGCTGCGCACCCGGGTCAACGGGCAACTCGTGCAGGACTCCTCGACCGCCGAAATGCTCTTCGGCATCGCCGAGTTGTTGTCGTACTGCTCGCGGGCCTTCACCCTCGAACCCGGCGACCTCGTGCTCACCGGCACCCCCTGGGGCTGCGGCGCGTTCATGGACCCGCCGCGCCGGCTGGCACCGGGCGACGTGCTGGAGACCGAGATCGAGGGCATCGGCGTACTGGTCAACCCGGTCGTCGGCGCCGAGGCCCGACCGGGACGCCCGTGACCCTCGGCGGCCCCGTCCCCGGCACGGGGGCGGGGCCGGTCCCGCTGTCGCCGCCGGCGGCCACACTCGGCGAGAGCCCGTGCTGGGACGTGCGCAGCGGCCGGCTCCTGTGGGTGGACATCCCGGCGGGCCGGGTCCACTACCTGGTCCCCGACACCGACCTGTACGGCTGGTACGACATCGGCCGACCGGTGAGCGCGATCGTCCCGCGCGTGGTCGGCGGCTTCGGCCTCGCCGTGCGTGAGGGATTCGCCGTCCTGGAGCCGGACGGCACGGTCCGGATCGTCGCCCCCGTGGAGGCCGACCGACCCGGCAACCGGATGAACGACGGGGCCTGCGACCGGGCCGGCCGCTTCTTCGCCGGCACCAAGGCGGAGGACGACACCCCCGGCGCCGGCGCGCTCTACCGACTGGACCCGCCCGACACCGCCCACCCGAGCCAACTGCCGCGACTCGTACGGGTGTTCGCCGACGTGACCAACTCCAACGGGATCGCCTGGAGCCCGGACGAGCGGCTGGTCTACTACGTGGACACCGGCACCGGCCGGATCGACGTCTGCGCCTACGACCCGGCCGACGGCACCGTCTGCGACCGCCGACCCTTCGCCGAGATCCCGGCGGAGGCGGGCCTGCCCGACGGCCTGACCGTCGATGCCGACGGCGGCGTGTGGGTCGCGCTGTGGGAGGGCGGGGCGCTGCGCCGCTACACCCCCGACGGCCGGCTCGACCGCACCCTGCCCGTGCCGGTACGGCGGGTGACGAACTGCGTGTTCGGCGGCCCCGACCTGGACGTGCTCTACGTGACCACGGCCGCGACCGACGACCGGGAACCGCTGGGCGGGCGGTTGTTCGCGTTCCGCCCCGGGATCCGCGGCCTGGCCGCTCACCCCTACCGAGGCTGACCTCCCCTTCGCGGCAGACCACCCCCGCGACCTGCGGCCGACCACCCGCGACCGCGGCCCACCATCGCCGCGACCGCGGCCACCACCTCGCGACCCGCGGCCGACACCACCGCCGCGAGCCCACGATCGACCCCACACCCGCCCCAGGGCGAGATGGAGAGTGCACGTGAAGGCCAACCAGTACACCGGCGACGGGGCGACCCAGGGGGCACGACGATGAGGGCGCTCGTGTTCACCGGACCCGCCACCGTCGAGATGGACGACGTGGCCGAACCCGAACCGGCCGAGGACGAGGTACTGATCCACGTACGCAGCGCCGGCATCTGCGGCAGCGAACTGCACGGCGTACGCACCCCCGGCTTTCGTGTCCCGCCGCTGGTGATGGGACACGAGTTCGCGGGCGTGACCGACGACGGAACGTCGGTCACCGTCAACCCGATCCTGTCCTGCGGCACCTGCGACCTGTGCCGGGGCGGCCTGCGCCAGGTCTGCCGCGACCGCCGGATCATCGGCGTACACGTGCCCGGCGGCTTCGCCGAGCGCGTCGCGGTACCGCGTTCCGCGCTGCACAAGCTCCCCGACGACATGTCGTGGGAGGCCGCCGCGGTGATCGAGCCCGCCGCCAACGCGGTACACGCCTGGCGGCTCGCCGACGTCGCGCCCGGCGCCCGGGTCGGCGTGATCGGCGCCGGCGCGATCGGCCTGGTCTGCGTCCTGGCCGCCGCCGGCGAGGAGACCGCGAGCATCGCGGTCGCCGACCGCTCGCCCGAACGCCGCCGGATCGCCGCCAAGTTGGGCGCCACCACCGTGGCCGGCGAACTGACCGGCGAGTTCGACGTGGTCTTCGACGCGGTCGGCAGCAGCGACACCCACGAGCAGTCGGTGCGCCTGCTGCGTCCGGGCGGGGTGGCCATCTGGCTCGGCCTGGCCGGCGTCGAGGCCGGCTTCGACGCGACCGTGCTGGTCCGTACCGAAAAGCGCGTGCTCGGCTCGTTCGCCTACACCAACGCGGAGTTCGAACGCGCCGTCGACCTCGTCGGCGGCTGGGGCCTGGGCTGGACCGCGAGTTACCCCCTGGAGTCGGGCGCGGAGATCTTCACCGACCTCATGCGCGGCGGCAGCCACCCGGTCAAGGCGATCCTGCGCCCCTGACCCGCCCACCCGAGCGCCCGCCCGCCCCACCACCCGAGCCCACCCCGAAGCCGCACAGCGAGGTGACCGCACCATGGCAAGGATCGTGCTCATCGGAGCCGGCAGCATCACGTTCGCCAAGAACCTGCTCTCCGACCTCCTGACCTACCCCGAACTCGCCGACGAGATGACCGTCGTCCTGCACGACATCGACGTCGAACGGCTCAACACCGCCGAGCAGATGACCCGTTGGATGATCGACACGCTCGGCGTCGGTGCCAAGGTGGAGGCCCACCTCGGCCGCCGCCGTGCCCTGGCCGGCGCCGACTACGTGATCAACGAGATCGCGGTGGGCGGCGTCAAGGCCGCGCACATCGACTTCGAGATCCCCGCCCGCTACGGGCTGCGCCAGACCATCGGCGACACCCTCGGCATCGGCGGCATCTTCCGCGCACTGCGCACCATCCCGGTCATGGTCGGCATCGGCAGGGACATGGCCGAACTGTGCCCCGACGCGATCCTGATCAACTACACCAACCCGATGTCGATGATCCCGCGCGCGGTCTACGAGGGCACCGGCCTGAAGAAGGTCGTCGGCGTGTGCCACTCGGTCCGCGACACCGAGGCCACGCTGGCGCGCCTGGTCGGCATCCCGAAGGAGGAGATCTCCTTCCGCACGGCCGGCGTCAACCACCAGGCGTTCGTCCTGCGTTTCGAACACCGCGGCGAGAACCTCTACCGGCGCCTGGACGAAGTGATCGAGGCCGACCCGGAGATGCGGCGCCGGGTACGGGTCGAGGTCTACCGCCGCTTCGGCTACTTCCCCACCGAGTCCAGCGAGCACGGCTCGGAGTACCTGCCCTGGTTCCTGCCGCACCAGGACCAGGTGGACCGGTTTCGCCTGCCGATCGGCACCTACCTGGACTGGCTCCAGGACAACCTCGACACCTACGAGGCGCTGGTCGCCGGGCTGCGCGCGGGCAACGGCGTGGAGATCGCGCCCGGCAACGAACTCGCCTCGCTGATCATCCACTCCACCGAGACCGGCACCCCGCGCGTACTGCACGGCAACGTGGTCAACGACGGACTGATCAGCAACCTGCCGTCCGACGCGTTCGTCGAAGTCCCATGCCTGGTCGACAAGGCGGGCGTACAGCCCACCAGGATCGGTGCGCTGCCGCCGCAACTGGCCGCGCTCAACCGGAATTACCTCAACGTCGGCGACCTGACGCTGCACGCCGCCCTGGAGGGCCGCCGCGACCACGTCTACCACGCCGCGATGCTCGACCCGAACGCGTCCGCGACCCTGACGCTGCAACAGATCCAGGATCTGGTCGACGAGTTGATCGTCGCGCACGGTGCCTCGCTGCCCGACGGCATCCGCAACTGATCCGCCCGACCCAGACAGGGAGCGAGTAGATGATCCCGCACTTCCCCCACGAAACCGTCGTGCCGGCGCACCTGAAGGATCTGCCGCTGGCGCGGTACACGCCGCGCTCGCGGCTCGTCGTCGGGGCGCACGAGGTCGAGCGGGCCTCGCTCCCGGTCGTCGACGCGCACATCCACCTCGGCCGCTGGCTCAGCGAGGACGGCGGCTGGGTGGTGCCCGACGTCGGCGCACTGCTCGCGATGATGGACGAGTTGGGCATCCGCGGCATGGTCAACCTCGACGGTCGTTGGGGCAGCGAACTCGACGAGAACCTGGCCCGCTACGACCACGCCCACCCCGGCCGGTTCGCCACCTTCTGCCACGTCGACTGGCGCGAGTTGGCCGCCCCCGGATTCGAGGAGCGGATCGCCGCCGGGATCCGCCGCGCCGCCGAGACCGGCGCGGTCGGACTCAAGGTCTGGAAGGACCTCGGTCTGCAACTGCGGGATCACACCGACACGTTGGTCATGGTCGACGATCCGCGCCTGGACACCCTGTGGGCCACCGCCGGCGAGGTCGGCCTGCCGATCTGGATCCACACCGCGGACCCGGTCGCCTTCTTCGACCCCATCGACGAGCACAACGAACGCCTCGAACTGCTCCTGGCCCGCCCGGACTGGTCGTTCGCCGACGCACGTTTCCCCACCTTCGAACGACTGGTCCAGGCACTGGAGAACGCGGTCGCCCGGCACCCCGGCACCACGTTCGTCGGCGTGCACATGGGCTGCTACCCGGAGAACCTGCAATGGGTGGGCCGGATGCTGGACACCTACGCCAACTTCCACGTCGACATCGCGGCCCGGATCGCCGAACTCGGCCGTCAACCCAGGGCCACCACCGAGTTGATCCTGCGCCACCCCGACCGGGTGCTGTTCGGCACCGACGAGATCCCGCCGGACCGGGCCTCCTACCAGCGGCACTTCCGCTTCCTGGAGACCGCCGACGAGGGTTTTCCGCACTCCGACCAGGACCCGCCGCTGATGGGCCGCTGGGCGATCAGCGGACTCGACCTGCCCCGGGACGTGCTGGCCAAGGTCTACGCCGACAACGCACTGCGACTCGTCCCCAGGCTGGCCTCATGAGCATGACCCTCGGCCGGCGCAGGAGCCGCCCCGCCCGCCCCCGAACCGGCAACCGCGCGCGGTCGAAGGAGAATCGGGCCGCCGGCCTGTTCCTGCTCCCCGCGTTCATCGGCTTCGCCGTCTTCTACCTCTACCCCACCGGTCGCGGCATCTGGATCTCGCTCACCGACTGGAACCTGCTCTCCGACCCGAAGTACGTCGGCGCCGACAACTACGTCGAGGTGGCCAAGGACCCGCTGTTCTGGAACGCCCTCAAGGTCACCGCCTACTTCGTCTTCGTCACCCTCGGCGTACAGGTCGGCGTGGCTCTGCTGCTCGCCGCGATCATGGTCCGGCTCACCGGATCCGTCGTGGTCCGCGCCCTGCTCCTGGTGCCCTGGCTGGTGCCGAACGTGACCATCGGGCTGATCTGGCTGTGGATGCTCGACGCCAACCTCGGCTTCGTGAACCACCTGATGGGCAAGACCGGGAGTGACACGCACGGCTTCTTCGCCTCGCCGGACGAGGCCCTGCTGAGCGTGTCCGCGGTCAACATCTGGGCGGGCACCGGATACGTGGCACTGCTCCTGTACGCCGGGATGTTGCAGATCCCGGGCGAGCTGTACGAATCCGCGTCCCTGGACGGCGCGGGCGAGATCCGGATGTTCTTCAAGATCACCCTGCCGCTGCTCCGGCCGATCCTGGCCCTGGTGATGGTGGTCTCGGTGATCGGCTCGTTCCAGATCTTCGACACGATCGCGGTGACCACCAAGGGCGGCCCGGTCGACGCCACCCGCGTCGCCTACTACTACATCTATCAGGAGGCGTTCACCCACTTCCGCATGGGATACGCCGCCGCGATGGCGCTGTGCCTGGTGGTCGTGCTCGGCGGACTGACCTACCTCCAGATGCGCCTGCTGCGCGCCTCCACGTCCGACCTGGCCTGAGGGGTTGACCATGTCCACATCCACCCGGGCCCGACCGATCGCCCGGGCCGCATCCTCGAAGCCGGCCGCCGCCGAGGCCGAACACCGCCCGTCGCGCCGCAAGTTCGGCCTCGGACGCGCACTGGCCTGGCTGGTGCTCGGCGTCTCGCTGCTGATCACCCTCTTCCCCTTCTATTGGATGTTGCGCACCGCGCTGACCGACGGCAATCACCTCTACTCCGACAGCACCTCGCTGTGGCCCGAGCACTTCACCTTCGCCAACTTCAAGCGGGTGCTCGGTCTCGCGTCGGACGAGGAGAGCCGCGCGGCCGGCGGCTCGGGCGCCGACCTGGACTTCCTGCTGTACACCCGCAACTCGATCATCTACACCACGGCGATCGTGGTCGGGCAGACCCTCTCCTGCGCGATGGCCGGCTACGCGCTCGCCCGACTGCGGTTCCGCGGGCGCGAGTTCGCCTTCGCCGTGGTCGTGGGCGCGCTGATGGTGCCGCCGATCTTCACGCTGCTGCCCAACTTCGTGATGGTCAAGGACCTGGGCATGCTGAACAGCTTCGCCGGCATGGTCGCGCCGACGCTGCTGATGACCCCGTTCACGGTGTTCTTCCTGCGCCAGTTCTTCATGTCGATCCCGCGCGAGATCGAGGAGGCGGCGATGCTCGACGGCGCCGGCCACTGGCGGATCTTCTGGCGCGTGGTGCTGCCGATGAGCAAGGGCCCGATCCTGACCATCGCGCTGACCACCGCGGTGTGGGCGTGGAAGGACTACCTGTGGCCGCTGTTGGTCGGCAACGAACCCGACAACCGGGTACTGACCACCGGCATCGGCGTGTTCCTCCAGCAGTCGCCCAATGCCCGTCCCGACTGGACCGGTCTGATGGCCGCCTCCACGCTCTCGGTCGTCCCGATGCTGATCCTGCTGGTGGTCTTCGGTCGACGGATCGTCAACGGCCTCAACTTCACCGGCCTCAAGTGAACCCCCCGAGTTTCCCTCCGAGGAGATCCCCATGTCCCGTGCCATGATTCGCCGCTCGCTGAGATCGCCCGCCGTCCGCACGTCCGCCGTGGTCGTCAGTGTGATGCTCGTCGCCGCCGGGTGCGGCTCCAGTGGCTCCTCGGGCGGCGGCGGTGGGGGCTCGGTGAAGCTGAAGTATTCGCTGTGGGACGACAACCAGCTTCCGCAGTACAAGAAGTGCGCGGAAGCCTTCCACGCCAAGAACCCGAAGATCACCGTCGAGGTCACCCAGACCGCGTGGGCGCAGTACTGGCAGAATCTCACCACGCAGGTCGTCTCCGGGACCGCGCCGGACGTGTTCACCAACTCGGTCCTGTACTTCCCGCAGTTCCAGAAGAACAACCAGATCCTGGACCTGACGTCCTACATCCAGCGCGACACCGTGGATCTGCAGCAGTACCAGGCCAACCTGGCCGACGTGTGGACACGTGACGGAAAGCGCTACGGCCTGCCCAAGGACTGGGGCACCATGGGCGTCGCGTACAACAAGGAGATGGCGCAGCGCGCCCAACTCACCCCGCAGGCCCTGGACGCCTGGACCTGGAACCCGGTCGACGGCGGCGACTTCGGCCGCGCGGTGGCCGCGATGACCGTCGACGAGAACGGCCGCACCGGCCTGGAGCCGGGTTTCGACAAGAACAAGGTCAAGACCTACGGTCTGGCCATCGCCTACGAGGGCGGCGCCGTCGGCCAGGACTCCTGGGGCTCGTTCGCGGTCTCCAACGGCTTCCAGTACGTGGACAAGAACCCGTTCGGCACCAAGTACAACTACACCGACCCCAAGCTCACGCAGACTCTCGACTGGTTCGCGGGGCTGATCAAGAAGGGGTACATGCCGGCGTACGACAAGCAGTCGACGGTCGGCGCCGACGGGCTGCTCCAGTCCGGCAAGGCCGCGATGACCATCGCCGGTTCGTGGATGGCCAAGACCTACATGGCCGACGGCAAGGTCGCCTTCGCCGGCATGCCGACCGGTCCCACCGGGCGCAAGACGCCGATCAACGGCCTGTCCGACGCCGTGTACGCCAACGGCAAGCACAAGGAACAGGCCTGGCAGTGGGTGAAGTTCCTGGCCTCCACCGAGTGTCAGGACATCGTCGCCGGCGAGGCCGTGGTCTTCCCGGCGATCACCACGTCCTCGGCCAAGGCCGAGGCCGCGCAACTGGCCGCGGGTCGTGACATGCGGATCTTCACCCAGCCGGTGGCAACCCCCGGCCAGACCTTCGTTCTTCCGGTCACCGACCAGGGCGACCGGATCCTGGACATCGTGCAGAGCGCCGTCGACCGGGTCTGGCTGGGCCAGACCGACGCCAAGTCCGCGCTCGGTCAGGCGAACAGCGATGTCAACGCCCTACTGAAGAAGTGAGCCACCGTCCCATCCGGAAGGCCATTCCAGAAGGAGTACGCATGCGCACGGATTCTCGTGCCCGCTCGTGGAGAGCGCGCACTGCCGCGGCGGGAACCGCCGCCGCCGCACTGCTCGGCGGGTCGCTGCTCGCGACCGCGCCGGCCGCCCACGCCGACCCCGGCCCGGGCATCAACCAACAGGTCGGTGTACCGGCCTACTTCCACCCGGGCGTCCCGTCCGGCGGGACGGCCTGGGCCACCCTCGCCAGTGGCACGGGCACCCCGGGGCTGACCGTCGTCAACGTCGCCAACGGGCCGAACTTCGAGGAGAACGCGCCCAACGAGACGTTCAAGACCGCGATCCGACAGGTGCGTCAGGCGGGCGGCAAGGTGATCGCCTACGTGGACACCGGCTACTTCGGCACCAACACCATCGGCGCCCCGAAGAGCACCCGGCTCGGCGACACGAGCATCGCGGCGTGGCGGATCCAGATCCAGCACGACGTGGACAAGTGGTACCGGCTCTACGGCCCCGAGATCGACGGCATCTTCTTCGACCAGGGCCAGAACAGCTGCGGCCCGAACGGGACGAACGCGTACGCCGATGAGTATCGGGCGCTGACCGCGTACACCAAGCGCAACCACCCGGGCGCGCTGGTGGTGGACAATCCCGGGATCGACATCCCACAGTGCTACGAGAACGTGGCCGACATCCAGGTCACCTTCGAGGGCAGCTACACCGACTACCAGGCGTTCACCCCGCCGCAGTGGGAACTCGACTCCGACCCGGCCAAGTTCTGGCACCTGATCTACGAGACCACCGAGGCGCAGATGCCGTCGGCGGTGGCGCAGAGCAAGCAGAAGAACGCCGGCACGGTCTACGTCACCCCGGACCAACTGGACCCCAACCCGTGGGACAGCCTTCCCGGCCCGTCCTACTGGTCGACGGAACTGGCCGCGGCCAAGGTCGCCCCGACCGCCGCTCCGGCGACGCCGGCGCAACCCGCGGCCGTCACCACCTCGGCCACGTCGGTACAGCTGAGCTGGCCGAACGCGGGCCCGAGCACGGTGGCCGGCTACGACGTCTACCGCGACGGCGTCCGGATCGGTTCGGTGCCGCATCGCACCACCGGGACCTCGCAGTTCACCGCGACGGACCTGAACCCATCGACCGCCTACGCGTTCACGGTTCGCGCCCGCAACGACGCGGGGGTGTTGTCGGCCGCGAGCCCGGCGCGCAACGTCACCACCTCGGCACCGGGCGCCAACGCGCCGGGTGTGCCGGGGTCCTTCACCGGCGCCACCGCCGGTCCCACCTCGGTGCAGCTGTCCTGGACCGCGTCGACGCCGGGTTCGGCCGCCGTCGAGGCGTACGACATCTACCAGGACAACGCCCGGATGGCGACGGTGCCGGCGAGCCAGATCTCGGCACGGCTCGGTGACATGACGCCCGGTACGACCCACACGTTCGACGTGGTCGCCCGGGATGTCACCGGTCGGGTGTCGGCGCACACCGCGCAGGTCTCGCTGACCCCGCCGCCGCCGGCGGGCGGACCGATCGTGAACGTCACGGCGACCCTGACCGCCACCCAGGCCGAGTACAAGGCGACCTACCAACTGCCGTTCGGCACGCACCGGGTCTTCATCGACGCGGACAACAACGCGAACACCGGCTACGTCACGGGTCCGGTGTGGCCCGGCGTCGGGGCCGATTTCATGCTCGAGAACGGCTTCCTGTACAAGGCCACCAAGAACGGCGCGGACTGGACCGGGATGTGGCAGACAGTGTCGCTGACGCCGTCGCCGCTGGTCTCCAGCACCAACGACCAGTTCGTGTGGCGGATTCCGACCTCGGTGTTCGGCACGCTGAACGGGGGCACGCAAAAGCTGGCCATCCAGGGCGGCGAGCCGAGCACCTGGGCGGCCGCCTACCTGACCATCGTCCAGCAGTAACCCCATGAACGGGCATCCCGGCCGCCGTCCTCGGTCGGGATGCCCCCCACCGAACGGCGTGGCGACCGGGTCACCACGCCGCGAACCGCCCGCCCCGCCCCCGCCCCGATTCGGGGACGGGGCGGGCGACGTGCGTCACAGGCCGATGGCGGACAGCGTCTCGAAGTCGTCGTCGGTGAGCCGGACCCGGGCCGCCTCGGTGTTCTCCTCCAGGTGCGCCACGCCGGACGTGCCGGGGATCGGGAGCATCACCGGCGAACGACGCAGCAGCCAGGCCAGCGCCAGCTGCGCGGGGGCCACCCCCCGTTGCTTCGCGAGGGTGTCCAACGGCCCGCCCGGGCGCGCGAGTTGTCCCGTGGCGATGGGGTGCCACGGGATGAAGGCGATGCCCTCCGCCGTGGCGTAGTCGAGCACGCTCTCGGCCTTGCGGTTGACCAGGTTGTACAGGTTCTGCACGGAGACGATCTCGACGATCTCGCGTGCCTCGCGTAGTTGCTCGACGGTGACCTCGGACAGGCCGATGTGCCGGATCTTGCCCTCCTCGCGCAGCCGGGCCAGTTCGCCGACCTGGTCCGCGAGCGGGACCCGCGGGTCGATCCGATGCAGCTGGTAGAGGTCGATCCGCTCCAGGCCCAGGTGACGCAGGCTCAGTTCGGTCTGCTGGCGCAGGTATTCGGGGCGGCCCAGCTCGTGCCACTCGCCCGGGCCGGTGCGGGCGAACCCGCCCTTGGTGGCGATCACGACGTCGTCGGCGTACGGGTGCAGGGCCTCGTGGATCAGTTGTTCGCTGACGAACGGGCCGTAGGAGTCGGCGGTGTCGATGAGGTTCACCCCCAGTTCGACGGCGCGTCGCAGCACCCGGATCGCCTCCGGGCGGTCCTTCGGCTCGCCCCAGACACCGGCCCCGGTGAGCTGCATGGCTCCGAATCCGAGTCGATGCACCGGCAGGTCGCCGCCGATCGAAAAGACACCGGACGCCTGGGCGGGGCCGGACGCGGACGAGACGGTCATGGGTTCTCCGTTGGGGTCGGGCGGCCCGACGGGCCGGACGGCACGGGCGAGGTCGAAGCCCATTCTGCCCCCACGGACCGCCCGAACGGCGATGACCTGCGCTCACCGCTGCCCGGTCGCGGCTCGGATGTCCATCCACGAGGTGACCAAGTCGGGGCACGCACTTGTACACAACGACACATTCGCCGCGGGCCGGCGCTGCCTAGTGTGTGGCACTCGTCGAGGCACCGGATCCACGGATGGAGCGATTCATGGTCTGGCTGGTACAGGACTATCGCGAGGAGGACCTCGCGGCGGTGGTGCACCTGATCGACACCACGACCGGGCTCGGTCAGGAGTCGGTGTTCTCGCTGTCGGAGTGCATCCACGCACTGGCCTCCCGCCAACCGGCGGTGGTGGCCCGGCGCGACGGCGCGGTGGTCGGCGCGGCGCTGGCCACGGTCTCCGAGGGACGGGCCTGGGTGATGCGGATCGCCATCTCGCCCGGCGCGCGCGGCCTGGGTCTGACCAGCACGCTGCTGCTCGCCCTGGAGCGCCGACTGGTCGAGGAGCGGGTGCGGCGGATCGCGTACGTGTTGCCCGAGGAGGACTCGCGCGAACTGGGGCTGCGCAACGCCGGCTACGAACGGCGGCCCGCGGTGGCCTACTTCGAGAAGGTCGAGCCGGTCGACGACCACGTCGCGGAGACCCTGGACCGGCTCGGCGGGCGCATGTTGCCGGGCGACCTGTGGTCGAAGGTGGCCGGCATGGAGGTGGAGAAGAACCTGATCGAGCGGCGTGTGGTGCTCCCGCTCGCCGATCCGGGGCGGGCGCTGCGGCACGGGGTCGAACCGCCGCGCGCCATCGCCTTGTTCGGGCCCCCGGGGACCGGCAAGACCACCTTCGCCCGGGCCATCGCCTCCCGGCTCGGCTGGCCGTTCGTGGAACTGCTGCCCTCGCGCCTGGCCGACGGCGGAAACCTCGCCGCGGCGCTGCGCGAGGCGTTCGGGCGACTGGCCCGACTGGAGCGGATCGTGGTGTTCATCGACGAGGTCGAGGAGATCGCGCCGATCCGGCATGCCCGACCCGGCGCCGGGCACGCGGTGACCAACGAACTGCTCAAGCTGATCCCGGCGTTCCGCGAACACGGCGATCGGCTCCTGGTCTGCGCGACCAACTCGGTGCGCTCGCTCGACCCGGCGTTCCTGCGGCCCGGCCGGTTCGACTACATCATCCCGGTGGGCACCCCGGACGCGGACGCCCGCCGGGCGATGTGGACCCACCACGCCTCGGCCCGCCCGGACGTGGACCTGGACGCACTGGTGGCGGCCAGCGACCTGCTCACCCCCGCCGACATCGGGCACGCGGCGCGGATCGCGGCCCAGGCGTCGTTCGAGCGCGACCTGTTCGAGGGCAACGACGGCGCCGACGGCCGCGACGACGCCGGCGAAGCGGGCGGCCCCGGCGCGCGGACGCGCGACTACCTGGACGCACTCGCCCAGTCCCGCCCCACGGTGACCGCGAGCATGGTCGAACTCTTCGAGGAGGACATCACCACCCATGCGCGGGTGTGACCCGACCGGCGCTTGCGCCGACGCCGAAGCCGCCACGACCCACCGCGCTCGGCCGTACGCCGCATCGGCGACTCCGGTACACATACCCGCCCTCGCCGGGCGCGCCGGTCCGGGAAACCGGCCGCTCGCCACCCGGCGGACGCGCCATCGGTAGATATTTGATTCCGGTAGTACTGCGACGTTCGAATGCCTTGGGTTCGGTTCTCCGTTTCGGACGGTCGATTTCGAGAATTCACCGACGAGGGTGGTCGTTGCCAAAACAGCCGCCGATTCGATAATCGACCCGCCCGAAATCCGCCCGCACTCGCCGGAATACGTCGGTTCACACCCGCGCCGGCGCGACGGAAAGGGACTTGGGGTCGAACCCGCTCGCGGTGATCGTGCCGTTCTCGTCGATCAGGCCGAACACCGGATATCCGGCGACCGCGAATCCCAGGCCGAGGGGGCCGCCGACCGGTTCGACCACGACCTGGGCCACGCCGGTCAGCGCGGCCACCTGCTCACGGGTCTCCGCCTCGTCGCCGTGCACCACGGCGAGCACCCGCCGCCCGTCCTCGCCCGCCCGGCGCGCGACCTCCAGGAATGCCGGCATCCGCTCCTTGCAGGCCGGACAATTCGGGGAAAAGAAACCGAACAGGGCGGCGCCGAGCCGCTCCCGGGACACGGTCTTGCCGGCGACGGTGACCGCGGCGAACTCGGGCGCGGTCGAGCCCACCGGCAGCAGCAGGTCCGCCGGGTCGAGGTCCGCGCCCGCGCCCGCCGCGCCCTGGGCACGGAGCTTGCGCACGATTCCGAAGGTGAGCAGCAGGTTCAGCACGGTCAGTGCGGCGAGCAGAACGACGGCGGAAATCAGGATGGGCATGCGGATTCTCCCGACATGGCGAAGGATGCCCGCCGGTACGGAGAGTACGAACCCGGCCGACGTGCGGGGCCGAAGAAATGTAACCCTGACCGCACCGATTGCAACAGGCCGTTTCGGTTTCGTCGTGGAATATCGACCCACGCATCGATTTCGATTTCTCGACTTCTCTTGCCGGCGTGCGGCGAACGGGTTTAGCGTCGCGGTCGGCGGAAGCACAAACCGCTTCCGCCGAATCGACCCGGTAAGGGAAGGTCCACGATGAACCGTGTGATCGGCACCATGGGCGACAAACTGTTGGGATTCGTCCTTCGAGAGCAAATGGCCGGGGCGTGCATCCCGGAGCACGGGCAGTGGTGCGCCTGTCGGAACAACTACCGCTACGTGCTCAGCTGCACCGGGCAGTGCGTCAACAGCGGTCTCTCCTGTTGGCAGTGATCGGCTCTCCGCCCCCACCCCACCAAACCTCCGGAGGTATGACATGAAGCGAGCCGTCGACAGGATGGGCGACCGGCTCCTGAGCCTGGTCATGCGGGAAGAGCGCGCGGGAGCGTGCGTCGAGTACGTCAACCAGCTGTGCTACTGCTACCTGGGCTACCAGTGGCGCTACAACTGCAACGGCGTGTGCACCTATCGGCAGGGCTACCCCTGTTGATCACGCACTCCGACGGGACCCCGGAGGGGAGCACGCCTCCGGGGTCCCGGTTGCGTCCGCGCGCGGTGAAGGTGGCGCTCGCGCTCCAGTTCCGGGCCGCGCCCGTGGGCGCGGTGGCGCTGTTGGCGGGTACGGTGCTGATCGGCGTACTGCCCGCCGTCGCGGCATGGCTGACCAAACTGCTCTTCGACGAACTGGGTCGAGGCGAGCGGGTCGACCCCGGGCGGGCCGTGGCGCTGAGTCTCGCGATCGCGGGGCTCGCCGCGTTGCTCGCGGTGCTGATGCAGGTGACGAATCACCTCGACGAGGTGGTCCGGCGCCGCCTGGTGATCACCGTCGAGCGTGAACTGTTCGCCAAGGTCGATGAGTTCCGCGGGTTGCGCCGCTTCGAGGACCCCGCGTTCCACGATCGGCTGCGGCTGGCTCAGCAGGCCTCCGAGGACGCGCCGCACAACATCACCATGTTCAGCCAGGAGGTGGTGCGTTCGGCCGCCGCGCTGAGCGGGTTCACCGGCGTGCTGCTCGCGGTGTGGCCGCCGATGGTGGGGCTGCTGTTCCTGGTCGGCGTCGCCGCACTGCTCGCCCGGTTGTCGACGGCCCGCCGACAGGTGGCCGTACTGGAGCAAACCTCCGGCAGGCAGCGCCGCCGACTGTTCTACCGATCGTTGCTCACCGATCCGCGCGCGGCCAAGGAGATCCGCCTGTTCGGGCTCGGCGACTTCCTGCACGGCCGCCTGGTACGCGCGCTCGCGGAGGCCACCGACGCCGAACTCGCGGTGGCCGGAAGGGCGATGCTGGTCCAGGCCGGCTTCGCCGCACTGAACGCGGCGGTGTCCGGGCTCGGCATGGTCGTGGTGGTGGCCGGCGCCGCGGACGGCCGGTTCACGGTCGGCGACGTGGTGTTGTTCACCACCGCCGCGGCGGGTGTACAGGGCGCCTTCACGGGTGTGGTCGTGCAGGCCGGCGTGGCCGCCCGGGCGGTGCGTCTGTTCGGCCACTTCCTGGATCTGATGGACACCCCCGACGACCTGACCGGCGGCACCGACCCGGTGCCGGCGCTGCGCGGGCGACTGGAGTTCGACGACGTGTGGTTCCGCTACGACGAGCACGGGCCGTGGGTGCTGCGCGGGGTCGATCTGGTGATCCCGGCCGGCACGGCGATGGGCCTGGTCGGCCGCAACGGCACCGGCAAGAGCACGCTGATCAAACTGCTCTGCCGGTTCTACGACCCGCAACGCGGCACGATCCGCTGGGACGGCGTGGACATTCGCACGATGGACGTGGCCGCGCTGCGCCGCCGGATCGGGGTGACCTTCCAGGACTACATGACCTACGACCTTTCGGCGGCGGAGAACATCGGCATCGGCGACCTGGCCCACCGCGCGAACGTGAACCGGATCCGGGCCGGCGCGGTCCTGGCGGGGATCGACGCCGACCTGTCCGCACTGCCGGACGGCTACCGGACCCAGCTCAGCCGGGTGCACCTGGACGAGGACGACGAGCGCACCGGCGTCACCCTGTCCGGCGGCCAGTGGCAACGCGTCGCGCTGGCCCGCTCGTTGATGCGCGTGGACGCGGATCTGCTGATCCTGGACGAGCCGAGTTCGGGCCTGGATCCGGAGGCGGAACACGACGTGCACCGCACCCTGCGTCGACACCGGGCCGGGCGGACCGGACTGCTGGTGTCGCACCGCCTCGGCGCACTGCGCGACGCGGACACCATCGCCGTGCTCGCGGACGGGCGGATCACCGAACTCGGGCCGCACGACGAGCTGATGGCGCTGGCCGACGGGCACTATGCCAGGTTGTTCGGTCTTCAGGCGGCCGGATACGTGGACCGGCGGGACGACTCGACGAGGATCGCGGAGGACGCGCAGTGAACCGGGTCCGATGCGGCGTGCTGATTGCCGCCGGGTTGGGCGTGGGCGCCCTGTTGGGCGTGCGGACGGTGTGGTCACGGATCGCGCTGGTCCGGGTGACCGGGATGAGCATGGCGCCCACCTTCGTGGACGGCGAGCGGCTCGTCGTGCGCCGCGCGGCCACCGTGCGGCGCGGCGACGCGATCGTCTTCCGCAACCCCGTGCGCCTCGGCGACACCGACGAGTTGCGCTGGTTGGTCAAGCGGGTGATCGCGGTGCCCGGCGACCCGGTGCCGCGCGAGGTGCGGCCGGCGGTGCGGGCGACGACGGGGGCGATGGTGCCCCCGGGGTCCCTGGTGGTGCGCGGGGACGCCCCCCGGTCGCAGGACTCCCGACACTTCGGCTACGTCCCGACCACCACCGTCCTGGGCGTGGTCCGCGGCGGCCCCCGGCGTTCCCGGCCTTGACGCGCTCTCGGTGGGAGACGTACGTTCCCCTTCAGTGAATTGAAACGTTTCATTCTTGATGTCAGGAGCCCCCATGCAGGACATCGAGGCGGTGCGGGCCGCCCTGCGCGCCCAGCGGATCGAGACGCCCTCGTGGGCCTACGGCAATTCCGGTACACGTTTCAAGGTGTTCGCCCAGGAGGGCGTCCCGCGTGATCCGTACGAGAAGATCGCGGATGCGGCCCGGGTGCACGCCCTCACCGGCGTGGCGCCGCTCGTGTCCCTGCACATCCCCTGGGACCGGGTCGACGACTACGCGCACCTGGCCGCCCACGCGCACGACCACGGGGTGCGGATCGGCGCGATCAACGCCAACGTCTTCCAGGACGACGCCTACCGCCTGGGCAGTGTGACCAACCCCGACGCCCGGGTGCGCCGCAAGGCCGTGCACCACCTGCTCACCTGTGTGGATGTGCTGGACGCCACCGGCTCCCGCGACCTGAAGCTCTGGTTCGCCGACGGCACCAACTACCCGGGCCAGGGCGACATCGCCACCCGACAGGGGTACCTGGCCGAGGCGTTGGCCGAGGTGTACGCGCGTCTCGGCGCCGACCAGCGCATCCTGCTCGAATACAAGCTCTTCGAACCCGCCTTCTACATGACCGACGTCCCGGACTGGGGCACCGCCTACGCGCACTGTCTCGAACTCGGTCCCCGGGCCGTGGTCTGCGTGGACACCGGGCACCACGCGCCGGGCACCAACATCGAGTTCATCGTCGCGTTCCTGCTCGGTCGGGGCCGGCTCGGTGCGTTCGACTTCAACTCGCGCTTCTACGCCGACGACGACCTCATGGTGGGCGCCGCCGACCCGTTCCAACTCTTCCGGATCATGCACGAAGTGGTGCGCGGCGGCGGCCTCGACCCGGCGGCGGGGGTGAACTTCATGCTCGACCAGTGCCACAACATCGAGCCGAAGATCCCCGCCCAGATCCGCTCGGTCGCCAACGTCCAGGAGGCCACCGCCAAGGCGCTCCTCGTGGACGCCGAGGAGTTGGCCGCCGCCCAGCGGGCGGGCGACGTACTCGCCGCCAACGCCGTGCTGATGGACGCCTACGCGACCGATGTCCGCCCACTGCTCCGGGAGTTGCGCGAGGAGCAGGGCCTCGCGCCCGACCCGGTGGCCGCCTACCACGCCTCCGGCTACGCGGAGCGCATCCGCGCCGAGCGCGTCGGCGGTACACAGGCCGGCTGGGGCGCCTGACCCTCTCGGCCCTCGCCGACCCATTCCGCCACGCCCCGCCCTGCCTCCATCCCCACCACCTCCATGCACGAGGAGACCCGCCGATGTCCGGCACCCCACCCGAGGTCGAGCACCTGCTCCGTCGCTCGCACACGCTCGGCGCGGATCCGCGCAACACCAACTACGCCGGAGGCAACACCTCCGCCAAGGGCGTCGGCACCGACCCGGTCACCGGCACCCCGGTGGACCTGCTCTGGGTCAAGGGTTCCGGCGGCGACCTGGGCACCCTCACCGAGGACGGGCTCGCGGTGCTGCGCCTGGACCGGCTGCGCGCGTTGACGGCGGTGTACCCGGGGGACGACCGCGAGGACGAGATGGTCGCCGCGTTCGACTTCTGCGGGCACGGTCGAGGCGGCGCCGCGCCGTCCATCGACACCGCGATGCACGGTCTGCTCGACGCCGCGCACGTGGATCACCTACACCCCGACTCGGGCATCGCGCTCGCCACCTCCGCCGACGGCGAGAAGCTGACCGCCGAGTGCTTCGGCGACACCGTGCTCTGGGTGCCGTGGCGCCGTCCCGGCTTTCGGCTCGGCCTGGACATCGCGGCGATCCGGGCGGCGAACCCGCAGGCGATCGGGTGCGTCCTCGGCGGGCACGGGATCACCGCGTGGGGGGAGACCAGCGCGGAGTGCGAGCGTAATTCGCTGCACATCATCCGCACCGCCGAGGAGTTCATCGAGGCACGATTCGACCCCGCCCGCCATCCGTTCGGCGAGGTGCTCGCCGAACCGCTGCCCGAACCCGAACGCCGGGCCAGGGCCGCCGCGTTGGCCCCGCTGCTGCGCGGCCTGGCCTCGACCGACGGCGCCCGGGTCGGGCATTTCGCCGACACCGCACCGGTGTTGGACTTCCTGTCCCGCGCCGAGCACCCCCGCCTCGCCGCGCTGGGCACCTCCTGCCCCGACCACTTCCTGCGCACCAAGGTCCGCCCGCTGGTCCTCGACCTGCCGGCCGACGCGCCGCTCGGCGAGGTCGCGGCCCGACTGCGCGAACTGCACACCGACTACCGGGCCGACTACGCCGCCTACTACGCGCGCCACGCCGAACCCGACTCGCCGGCCATGCGCGGCGCCGACCCGGCCATCGTCCTGGTGCCCGGGGTGGGCATGTTCTCGTTCGGCGCGGACAAGCGCACCGCCCGAGTGGCGGGCGAGTTCTACCTCAACGCGATCAACGTGATGCGCGGCGCCGAGACCGTCTCCACCTATGCGCCGATCGACGAGCGGGAGAAGTTCCGGATCGAGTACTGGGCCCTGGAGGAGGCCAAGTTGGCCCGCCTGCCCCGGCCGCGCCCGCTGGCCGCCCGGGTGGCCCTGGTCACCGGCGCCGGTTCGGGCATCGGCCGGGCCATCGCCGAACGCCTGGTCGCGGAGGGCGCGTGCGTGGTGGTCGCAGACCGGGACGCGGCGAGCGCGGCGGCGGTGGCCGCCTCCCTCGGCGGCGCGGACCGCGCCGTGCCGGTGACCGTGGACGTGACCTCCGAGGCGGGCGTCGCGGCCGCGTTCGCCGCCGCCGCGCTGGCGTTCGGCGGGGTGGATCTGGTGGTCAACAACGCCGGACTGTCCATCTCCAAGCCGCTGTTGGAGACCACCGCACAGGACTGGGACGTGCAGCACGACGTGATGGCGCGCGGCTCGTTCCTGGTCGCCCGCGAGGCGGCCCGGACCATGATCGAGCAGGGCCTGGGCGGCGACATCGTCTACATCGTGTCCAAGAACGGCGTCTTCGCCGGCCCGAACAACATCGCCTACGGCGCCACCAAGGCCGATCAGGCCCACCAGGTAAGGCTGTTGGCGGCCGAGCTGGGCCCGCACGGGATCCGGGTCAACGGCGTCAACCCCGACGGCGTGGTGCGCGGATCCGGCATCTTCGCGGCCGGGTGGGGCGCGCAACGGGCCGCGGTGTACGGGGTCGAGGAGGAGAAGTTGGGCGAGTACTACGCGCAGCGCACCCTGCTCAAGCGGGAGGTGTTGCCGGAGCACGTGGCCAACGCGGTGTTCGCGTTGACCGCGGGCGACCTGTCGCACACCACGGGCCTGCACATCCCCGTCGACGCGGGCGTCGCCGCGGCGTTCCTGCGATGAACACACGCAACCGGCACGGGAGTTACCCGGACGTCTTCGCCGCCGTCGATCTCGGCGCCTCCAGCGGCCGGGTGCTGGCCGGACGGGTGGGCCCCGAGGTGTTGAGCGTCACCGAGGCACACCGCTTCGTCAACCGTCCGGTGCGCGTCGGGGGCACGCTGTACTGGGACGTCCTGGCCCTGTACGGCGGCGTCCTGGACGGCCTGCGGGCCGCCGGCCGTACCGCGGGCACCCCGACGAGCATCGGAATCGACGCGTGGGCTGTCGACTTCGGACTGCTCGACGCGAGCGGCGCACTGCTCGGCAACCCGGTGCACTATCGCGACGAGCGCACCACCGGCATCCCCGAACGGGTGCATGCCCGCGTCCCCGCCGAGCGGCTGTACGCCCTCACCGGAATCCAACACGCGAGCTTCACCACCATCCACCAACTCGTTGCCGCCGCCGACACCCCGCAGTTCGGCCCGGCCCGGCGGGCGCTGCTGATCCCGGACCTGATCTCCTACTGGCTGACCGGCGAGGCCGGTACCGAGCTGACCAACGCCTCCACCACCGGACTCCTCGACCCGGACACCCGGCGCTGGTCCACCGGGATCATGGCCGAACTCGGCCTCGAACCCGCCCTGTTCGCCCCACTGCGCGCACCCGGCGCGGCGGCCGGCACGCTCACCGAAGACGTGTCGGCGGAGACCGGACTGTCCGCCGGGGTCCGGGTGACCGCCGTCGGCTCGCACGACACCGCCTCGGCCGTGGTCGCCGTCCCCGCCCGTGACGAGCGCTTCGCGTACATCTCCAGCGGGACCTGGTCCCTGGTCGGCGTCGAACTCGACGCGCCGGTGCGCAGCGAGGAGAGCCGCCGGGCGAACTTCACCAACGAACTGGGCATCGACGGCACGGTGCGCTACCTGCGCAACGTGATGGGCCTGTGGCTGCTCCAGGAATGTATGCGGCACTGGGACCGCCTCGGCCGGCCGCAATCGTTGGACCGGCTGCTCGACGACGCGGCGCGGGTGGCGCCGCTGCGCTTCCTCGTCGACGCGGGCGATCCCGCCTTCCTGCCGCCCGGCGACATGCCCGAGCGCATCGCGGCGGCCTGCCGCCGGGCGGGCGAGCCGGTCCCGCGGACGCCGGGGGAGACGGTGCGCTGCATCCTGGACAGCCTCGCGCTCGCCTACCGCCGGGCGATACGGGACGCGCAACGCCTGTCCGGGCGCGCCGTCGACGTGGTGCACGTGGTCGGCGGCGGCGCGCTGAACACGCTGCTGTGCCAAGCCACCGCCGACGCGTGCGCCCTGCCGGTGGTGGCCGGCCCGACCGAGGCCGCGGCGCTCGGCAACCTGCTCGTCCAGGCCCGGGCCGCCGGGGTCGTGCCGGGCTCGCTCGCGGATCTGCGCGCACTGGTCCGAACCACTCAGCCGCTGCGCCGCCACGAGCCCCGCCCCGACGCGGGCGACTGGGCCCGAGCCGCCGATCGCCTGCCCAAGCGCACCGAATCGCCGGCCTGACGCCATCGCCGGTCGCGGTTCGGGGATCCGCCCCGACACCGCATAGGCTGCCGGGGTCGGACCCGCCGGCCCGACCCCGGACCGGCCTGGAGAAGCGGATCGATCCCGGATGACGACGTCGAGCATCAAAGAGGTGGCCCACCGGGCCGGTGTGTCGGTGGGCACGGTGTCCAACGTGCTCAACCACCCCGAGCGGGTGGCCGAGTCCACCCGCAATCGGGTGCTCGAAGCGGTGGAACTGCTCGGCTTCGTACGCAACGACTCGGCCCGGTCGCTGCGTTCGGGCGTGGCCAACACGGTGGGCCTGATCGTCCTCGACGTGGCCAACCCGTTCTTCACCGACGTTGCGCGCGGCGTCGAGGACGTCTGCAACGAGTCCGGTTCGGTGGTCATCCTCTGCAACTCGGACGACTCCGGAACCAAGCAGGAGCGATACCTGCGCGTGCTCCAGGAACAGCGGGTGCGCGGCGTGCTGGTCACCCCCGCGCGTGACGCGGAACTGCCGGTGGCGGACCTGCGCGCCCGGGGCCTGGCGGTGGTGCTGCTCGATCGCGGCGGCGACCGCGCCGACCTGTGCTCGGTGGCGGTGGACGACGTGCTGGGCGGCCGGTTGGCCGCCGAACACCTGGTGGCGGACGGCCGGCGCGAGTTCGCGTTCGTGTCCGGCCCGCTGTCCATCCGCCAGTGCGAGGACCGCCGCCGCGGCATGCGCGCCGCGCTCCGCGAGGCGGGTCTGCGGCTCGGTACCTCCACCCGCGACGTCACGGTGCCCGCGATGAACGCGAGATCCGGCGCCGAGGCGGCCCGGCGTCTGCTCGACGCGGGCCCACCGCCGGCGGCGATCTTCTGCGCCAACGACCTGCTGGCCCTGGGCCTGATGCGCGAGTTGTTGCGCGCCGGCGTGCGCATCCCGGAGGACGTCGCGGTGGTGGGCTACGACGACATCGAGTTCGCCGCGGCCTCGGCGGTCCCGCTGACCTCGATCCGCCAGCCCACCTACCGCCTCGGCCGTACCGCCGCCGAACTCCTCCTCGAAGAGAGCGAACACCCCGACACCCACACCCACCGCCAGGTGGTCTTCCGCCCGGAACTGGTGGTCCGTGAGTCGACGATCGACGGCGGCGAGGCCCGGTAGGACCCCGCCGCCGCGGTCCGCCCCGCGCGCCGCGGGGGGGCGGCGGGGGGGGGGGGGGGGGGGGGCGTCGCCCCCGGGGGGGCGGCGAACCCCGGCTGTGCGTAGTGGGGGGTGTAGTGGGAGCCCACGGGGGGTGCGGTGTTG
>NZ_JBSHGZ010000046.1:40583-48076 GCF_053618075.1 Embleya sp. NPDC055664 | reverse complement strand
CGCCGACGGCCGCCGGGTGGGCGAGAACACCGATGTGCCGGGCCTGGTCGCGGCGTTGCGCGAGCGCGGCGTGCACCGGGTCGAGTCCTGTCTCTTATACACATCTCCGAGCCCGCCTCGTGGGCGCGCCGGGCGGGGTCGGTCAGTAGCTCGTCGTCACCGAGGTGCCGGCGAACGCCTGCTGTCCGTAGAGGGAGATGTAGTGGTAGCCCTCGGGCGGTGCGGTGATGGTCAGGGTCTCCGCGTTGCCCGACTGGGTGGACTTGGCGGTGTAGGCCGTGGGCGTGGCCCAGTTGTCACTGTTGTAGTAGAGGTCGGCGTTGCCGGTACCACCGGTGGTGACGATGTTCAGACGCGCGGTTCCCGCCGGGATGTAGATGTAGAACCAGGCCGTTCCGTTCGCGCCCGCCGACACCGAGGTGCGGCCGCAGTTCTTGCCCAGGACGCGGGTGTCGGGGTCGGTGCACTCGGTGGCGCCTCCGCCGCCGGTGACCGTGACGGTGTGACTGACGGTCGCGGTGGCGCCGCCGTTGTCGGTGACGGTCAGCTTCACGGTGTAGGTGCCGGCCGCGTACGTCTTGGTCGGGTTGGCCGCGGTCGAGGTGGTGCCGTCGCCGAAGTCCCAGGCGCGGGCGGCGACGGTGCCGTCGGAGTCGGTGGAGGTGTCGGTGAAGGCGACCGACGTACCGCTGACCGCGCTGGTGAACTCGGCCGTCGGCGGGCGGTTGGTGGGTGTGCCACCGCCGCCGCACTCGCCCGCCGCGCAGGCGGCCAGCCAGGTGTACCAGTCGCTGTCGTAGCGGGTGCCGATGGTGGAGGTCAGGAAGGTGCGCGCGCCGGCCCAGTCGCCGGTGCGGTAGTAGCCGAGCAGGCGGGTGATGTCCGCCGGGTGCTTCTGCAGCATGTAGCGCACGCCGAGGTAGCCCCAGCGGTAGATGCGGGTCGTGTCGTTGGAGTAGGTGGTGTCGAAGACGGTACTCAGCGCGTAGGTGTGCTTGCCCGCCTCGGTGATCGCGGCGTCGTAGGGCAGGTTGCGGTAGGAGTAGGAGACATACTCCGCGAAGCCCTCGATCCACCAGATGGTCGGTGTGCTCACGCCCGCGTTGAAGTCGCCGAACATGTCGAACCGGCCGTCGAGGTAGTGCGTGTACTCGTGGTTGAGGTTCCAGATCTCGAACGCGGGCCGGGTCCACTCGGCCTCGTAGGCGATGAACCGCGGCTGGTTGCCGGCCGCGCTCGGGTCGCCTTCGAGGTACATGCCGCCGTTGTTGGTGTCGATGCCGAAGATGGCGCCGGCGTAGGTCTGATAGTCGGCGCTGGAGTGGAAGACCACCACCTCGATCGTGGTGTTGCGGTCGTTGGCCACCGCGCCGCTGTCCTTGACCACGCCGTGGAAGTACGAGTCCTGGTTGCGCAGGCTCGTGCAGGCGGTGGCGAGGTTGGCCTGGCTGATCTCCTGGGCCCGGATGCGGATGCTCGGGCTACAGGTGTAGTCGATGGTCAGCACCGCCGCGGTCAGCCGCGCCTGGAGGTTGCAGGTGTCGTAGTAGGCGCACTGTGCCTTGTCGTAGTAGTCGGTGCCCTCGGCCAGCGCGACCCACATCGCCGCGGTCGGCCCGGTGATCGAGGTGGCGCTCAGGTGGGCTCGCACCATCGGGCGCACCCGGGCCTGGAGGCTCGCGTACTGGAGGAAGCGGGCCAGTTCGCGGCCCGAGTTGACGGTCAGGTAGGCGCGGTCGGTGCCGAGCAGGTCGCGGTGTGCCCTCGCGAAGGCGTCGACCGCGTCGACGGTGCTCGGGTCGGACTGCACGGCGGTGACGAACTCGGGTACCTGGTGGCCGCGGAAGAGCACGGTGAAGACGTTGTTGACCGCGGCCTTCATCCACCACGACGCGTCGTATGAGCTGTTGTAGCCCGCCAACAGCCGCTTGACCACGTAGAGATAGCGGGCGTTCTCCTGGGCGCTGTCGATCAGCGTGACCGCCTCGGCCAGCGTCTCGCCGTTGGCGTCGGTGACGTCCGAGGAGTGCGAGTTGGCGAAGAAGGCGTCCAGACCGGAGCGGATCGCGGTCTTCAGCGCGGGGCCGTACGTGCCCACCGTGGTCGGGTCGTACCACTGCACGTAGTAGCCCGCGCGCAGGAACAGCACCACCTGCGGCGCGCTCGTGCTGCCGTTGCCGGGGTAGGAGCCGGCGAGGTCGCGCAGAGCGTAGGCGACCGTGGTCATCTGCTCTTCGCGGAAGATCGAGCGGGCGTCGGTCCCGGAGACGGTGAACAGGGTGTTCACGCACTCCGTCGTCGACGACTTGATCTGCGTGACCAGCGCGGCGCCGGTACGGCTCGCGAAGTCGGCGACCGAGCAACCGGCCGCGGCGGCCCGCTGGTTCGTCGCGGCCATCGACGGCCGGGCCGGTCGGGCGGCCGACGCCGGGTCGTCGTAGTCGCGCCGGGCGTTGTCGGACACGTTCGCGGACAGCGGCGGCCGGTCGGGGACCGGCAGCGGCTTCGCCTGGGTGTGCGGGGACTGGTCGGCCGAGGCGCTGGGGGGTGCGCCGAGCGGTGCGGCCACGGGGATCGGGGCCGCCGCCGTGCCGGGATCGGCGGGGGCGGCGGATCCGGGCTGGGTGAACAACCCGAAGCCCATGGCGAGTGATACGGCAACCACCGCGACGCGGCGGAGTCTTCCCTGTCGTGCCGAATGGGTCGATCGATTGGTTCGCAAAGACCGTCTCCTTGCGGAACAGAGGGCACGCGCACGCGCGCCTCCGATGAGGGGTGGTGCAACGGCATGAGCGGTTTCGTCGCCGGCCCCGTTTCGGGGAGAGAGGCGGAGCCGGCGCGTGCGTGGTACTGCTCGCTGCCTCGCCGGAAGAACCAACGGTGGCAAGGCAGTTGGTGCCGCCGTGGACCGGAAGGGGAGCGTCCGGGCCGCTGCGTGACATGTACCATGTCACAAATCACATTTTGCGTGAAGGGGTATCGAACACCGAGTGCGGCCAACGAAACGGCAGCGGGCGCAGGGGGGTTCGGGCGGGCCGATTTTGCCGGGACTTGCCGGCGCCTCGCCGCTACTGGTCTAGACCTTGATTATTGGTCCAGACCTTCATTACGCTCGCCCTACTGTGTGAGCCGGACAACCCGGCTCATTGTGGGGCACAGGTTCTCCGTCGGATCCCGAAATCCAGGAGCACCCATGGCCATCGAAACCGTGTGGCGCACCAAACGCACCAAGCCCGGCAAGAGATTCGTCGCCATCTGTGCGAGCCTGCTCCTCCCGCTCGCCGCGATGGTCGGCCTGTCCGCCGCACCCGCGCAAGCCGCCGAAGGGGCCACCGCGACCTTCGCCAAAACCTCCGACTGGGGGAGCGGTTTCCAGGGGGAGTGGACGATCAAGAACACCGGTACCACCGCCGTTACGGCCTGGACCGTCGAGTGGGACTTTCCCGCCGGCACCTCCGTGGGCGCGTACTGGGACGCCTTGATCACCTCGTCCGGAACGCACTACACCGCCAAGAACCGCAACTACAACGGCTCGGTCGCGCCCGGGGCGAGCGTCAAGTTCGGCTTCGTCGGCTCCGGCCCCGGAAGTCCCAGTGGCTGCAAGATCAACGGCGGCCCCTGTGACGGCGTACCGCCGACCGACAACCCGCCGAGCGCGCCCGGTCAGCCGAGCGCGACCGCGACCACCTCGACCTCCATCTCGCTGAGCTGGGGCGCGGCCACCGACGACCACGCCGTCAAGAACTACGACGTCTACCGCGGTACTTCCGTGGTTGCCACGGTCACCGGGACCGCGTACACCGACACCGGTCTGACCGCCGACACCGCGTACACGTACAAGATCGTGGCGCGGGACAGCATCGACCAGACCGGACCCGCATCGCCGACCGCCACGCTGCGCACGGCGCCCGGCGGCGGCACCGACACACCCCCGACGGCCCCCGGCACACCGACGGCGAGCAGCGTGAACGACACGTCGCTCACCCTCAACTGGACGGCGGCCACCGACGACCACGGCGTCAAGAACTACGACGTCCTGCGCGGCGGAGCCAAGATCGCCACCGTCAACGGGACCTCGTACAACGACACCGGTCTGACCGCGAACACCACCTACACGTACACCGTGGTGGCTCGCGACACCATCGACCAGACCGGCCCGGCCAGTGCGCCGCTCACCGTCAAGACCACCGGCGGCGGCACCCCGGGCGGCGAGTACTTCCGCGTGGGCTACTTCGTGCAGTGGGGCATCTACGGTCGCGCCTACACGATGAAGTCGCTGGACACCACCGGTGCCGCGGCCAAGCTCACGCACCTCAACTACTCCTTCTCCAACATCGACCCGGTCAACCTGACCTGCCTCAACGGCGTTACCAAGGCCACCACTCCGGGTCCGCAGGACCCGAACCAGGGTGACGGCGCGGGCGACTCGTGGGCGGACTACGAAAAGGGCTTCAGCGCTGGGGAATCCGTCAACGGAAGCACCGACACGTGGGACCAGCCGTTGGCCGGAAACTTCAACCAGCTCAAGCAACTCAAGGCGAAGTACCCGAAGTTGAAGGCGCTGATCTCGGTCGGCGGCTGGACGTACAGCAGGTACTTCTCCGACGTCGCCAAGACCGACGCGTCGCGGCAGAAGTTCGCCAAGTCCTGTGTGGACATGTACCTCAAGGGCAACCTGCCGGTGACCAACGGACGCGGCGGCAACGGCGTCGCGGCCGGGATCTTCGACGGCTTCGACCTCGACTGGGAGTGGCCGGGCGCCGAGGGTCACGCGGGCAACCACATCTCCGCGGACGACAAGAACAACCTGACCCTGCTGATGGCCGAGTTCCGCAAGCAGATGGACGCGTACGGCCAGACCACGGGCAAGCACTACCTGCTCACCGCGTTCACCCCCGCCGACCCCGGCAAGCTGGACGTGGGCTGGGACATCACCACGCGCGACGGCACGCCCAGCGTGTTCGACTACATGGACTACGCCAACGTGCAGGGCTACGACTTCCACGGCTCCGGCAGCGACAACAGCTGGGAACCGAACCGCACCGGGGACCAGGGCAACCTGTACCAGGACGCGGGGGACCCGTACCCGACCAAGTTCAGCGTGGAAACCACCGTCAACTACTACCTGAACCAGGGCGTGGACCCACGCAAGCTCGCCCTCGGCCTGGCCTTCTACGGCCGCGGCTGGCAGGGCGTCGCCGACGGTGGAGCGCACGGCGAATGGCAGGAGGCGCACGGCGCCGCACCGGGCCAGTTCCCGGAGGAGGCCGGCACCAGGGGCTACGCCAACCTGATGTCGTCGGTACCGAACCTGACCGTCTACCACGACGAGCAGTCGGTCTCGACCTACGGCTTCACCGGCAACAACGGCCAGTGGTGGACCTTCGACGACGCATGGTCCATCGGGAAGAAGACGGCCTGGCTCCGTTCGAAGAATCTCCTGGGCGCGATGATCTGGGAGATGAGCGGGGACACCGGGGTGTTGATGACCGCGGTCGACAACGGGCTGAAGTAACAGCCCCCTGATCGGAAGGCCGGGAGGCGGTGAGTGGCTGCCTCCCGGCCTTCCTTGTCGTCCGCTGTCGTGCGCGCCTCGTCGTGGGCGGCGCCTCCGGGCGCCGCCGCCGTCGACCCGTCAGCCGGCGTGCGGGGCGTCGGCGGCCGGGAGTTCGGGTGCGGTCCAGTCGGCCAGGATCCGCAGCGCCTCGGCGGTGGGGGAGGCCGGTTCGACGTTGTAGACGCACAAGGTCTGCTCCGTGTCGCCCGGGACCTGGAAGGACTCGTAGGCGAAGTGGAGGTCCCCGACGAGGGGATGGCGGTAGTGCTTGGCGCCGTGGGTGCGGCGCAGCACCCGGTGGTCGTTCCACCAACCGCTGAACTCGGGGGACTTGAGCGTCAGTTCGCCGACCAGATCGGCGAGCCGGCGATCGTGGGGGTGGCGGCCCGCCTCGAACCGGAGCATGGCGACCGTTTCCGCGGCGAGACGTTCCCAGTCGCCGACGCGCTCGCGGGCCTCGGGGTCGAGGAGGTAGTACCGGGCCAGGTTGCGCCGGGTGGCGGGCAGCGCGTCGAAGTCGGTGAGCACGGCCCTGGCGAGCCGGTTGGTGGCCGGCACGTCGGTACGCCGGCCCAGGATGAACGCCGGCACCCGGTCGAGGGTCTCCAACATCAGGTACAGCCCCGGCCGCACCCGCTGGGCGGCCCCGGTCGGCGCGCGCCGTACGGTGCGGGCATCGGAGCCCAGCAGGTCGGTGAAGTGTTCACGTTCGGTGTCGTCGAGCCGCAGCACGCGCGCGATCGCCGCCACGACCTCGCTGGAGGGGTTGTGCGCGCGCCCCTGCTCCAGGCGCGTGTAGTACTCCGTGCTCACGCCGGCCAGGCGGGCCACCTCGTCCCGGCGCAGGCCGGGTACGCGGCGGACCCGGCCGTCGGCGGGCAGTCCGGCCTCCGCGGCGGTGATTCCGGCGCGTCGTGAGCGCAGGAATCCGGAGATTTCCTTGGTGCGGTCCATGGGACCAGTGTGCGCAGGTCGCCGGTGCCGTATCCGCACCGGGCCGGCCCTGTCGGTACCTGTTTCGGCAGGGCCATTCATGGCGTCCACACGGGCTCGTGGGGGTGGTGTGCTGGATGAGCGGTCGAGAGGAACCGACCGCGGCCCACTTTGCTCACCCGTGGAGGGTATGCACCATGTCCATGAACACCATGTCCTGCCCGCTGGCCCATCGCGTCGCGGTCGTCACCGGCGCCTCCAGCGGTATCGGTGCGGCGTCCGCCGAGAAGTTGGCCGCGCTGGGGGCCCGCGTCGTCGTCCTGGCCCGGCGGGCCGATCGGCTGGCGGATCTGGTCGCCCGCATCGAGCGCGACGGCGGCAGCGCGCTGGCGATCGCCGCCGACGTGACCGACGCCGCGGCGTTGGCGGACGCCGCCGCCCGGGTGGCGGCCGAGTTCGGCGGCGCCGACCTGCTCCTGAACAACGCCGGCGTCATGCTGCCCGCCCCGATCGAGGAATTGGCGGCCGACCAGTGGAAGCAGCAGATCGACCTGAACATCACCGGGCTGATGAACACGATCGGCGCGTTCACCCCGCAGCTGATCGCGGCCGCCGCCGAGCGCGGGGTGGCCGACCTGATCAACACCTCGTCGATCGCGGCGCAGAACATCTTCCCGAATTTCGCCGTCTACTCCGGGACCAAGGCGTACGTCACCCACCTGTCCCGGCACCTGCGCACCGAGTTGGGCTCGCGGAACGTGCGGGTCTCGGCGCTCGAACCGGGCATCGTCGGCACCGAGTTGCAGAGCCACGTCACCGACCCGGGCGCGCGGGAATGGCTGGCGGGCGCCAAGGAGAGCATGGAGTGGCTCACGCCGGAGGACATCGCGGAGACCGTCGGTTTCATCGCCACGATGCCGCCGCGGGTGAACTTCCAGCAGATCACCATCATGCCCACCGGGCAGGCCGCCTGACCTGTCGTGCCGCGGCGGTGTGTCACCGC
>NZ_JBSHGZ010000046.1:26221-40573 GCF_053618075.1 Embleya sp. NPDC055664 | reverse complement strand
GGGTGGCCCCCCCGCACTGTTGGGCGGGGGGTTGTTTCCCCCCGCCCCGCCACGAACGGGAGTACTAGCCGGCGACGATGTTCTCCGCCTGCGGGCCCTTCTGGCCCTGGGTGACGTCGAACGTCACCTTCTGGCCCTCCTGCAGCTCGCGGTAGCCGCTGCCGGAGATGTTGGAGTAGTGGGCGAAGACGTCGGGGCCGCCACCGTCCTGCTCGATGAAGCCGAAGCCCTTCTCACTGTTGAACCACTTCACGGTGCCACTGGCCACGCCGAACTCCTCGTTCAGAAAAATGGAACCGTGCCGCGCAAGATGCGGGCCCGGAGGTGCTCACCGGACCCGAAGCGGCTGTGCACAGCAAAATCGCCCGTGATCGCGATCACGGGCGAACGAACTTCGGGCCACGACTACTTGGGAACCGAAGGTACCCGAGCCCGCCCTCCCGCGCCACGCACCCACCCGAACTCGCCCCCGACGGCCGGACATCGCCCACCCGAAAGCGGGGCCGATCGGCGCCCCGGGGCCGCGCCCGCTATCGGATGGCGGCCCCCGGCTCCGGCGGCGTGGCCTCGCGCAGCGCCCGCTTGAGGATCTTGCCGGTGGGGCCCAGTGGGAGGGTGGGCATCGGGTGGAAAACGCGGGGGTACTTGTGCCGGCCGAGGTGTTCGCGGGACCAGGCGATCAGGTCCTCGGGGGTGGGCGGCTCGGTGCCGGGCGCGGCGGGGCGCAGGACGACGGCCGCGTGGATCTCCTCGCCGAGCGCCTCGTGCGCGGTGCCGTAGACCGCGACCTGGGCGATCGCGGGGTGTCGGGCCAAGACCTCCTCGACCTCGCGCGGGTAGACGTTGTACCCGCCGCGGATGACCAGGTCCTTCTTGCGGTCCACGATGCTCAGGAAGCCGTCGTCGTCGACCGCGCCGAGGTCGCCGGTGCGGAACCAGCCGTCCACGATCGCGGCGGCGGTCGCGTCCGGGTCGTCGAGGTAGCCGGCGAACACGTTGTGGCCCCGGACCACCACCTCGCCGACCGCCCCGGCGGGCAGCAGTTCGATGCGCTCGTCCACCTCGGCGGCGGCGATCGCGATCTCCACCCCGCGAATCGCGTGGCCGACCGTGCCGGGCCGGCGCCCGAGCAGGCGCTGGTTGAACGTGGCCGCCGGGGACGTCTCGGTCAGCCCGTACCCCTCGAACACCCGTGTGCCGAACGTGGCCTCGAAGCGCTCCAGACCGGCGACGGGCAGTGCGGCGCCGCCGGACACGGCCAACCGCAGCGTCGGTGCGCTCGCGCCGGATGCCTGTGCCGCCTCGGTGAGCGCGTGGAACATCGTCGGTACACCCATGAACACGCTTACCCCCTCCGCGGCCATCAGTTCCAGCGCGGCGGCGGCGTCGAAGCGCGGCATCAGGACCAGCGTCGAGCCGGCGCGCAGCGCGGCGTTCATCGCGCAGGTCTGGCCGTAGCTGTGGAACAGTGGAAGGCAGCCCAACACCACGTCCTCGGGCGCCAGTTCGTGCAGGTCCTGCGCACAGACCGTGGCGTTGAGCACGATGTTGAGGTGGGTCAGCCGGGCGCCCTTGGGTCGGCCGGTGGTGCCGCTGGTGTACAGGATGGCCGCGATGTCGTCGGCCGCGGTCGGGTGCGCGGCGGTCAGCGGCGCGCCGGGGTGTTCGTGGTCGGCGGCCAGCATCGGTATCCCGGCCGCGTCGGCGGCGGCCCGCGCGGTCGGCCACAACGCGCCGCCGCTGATCGCGAGCACCGATCCGCTGTGCCGCAGCACGAATTCGACCTCCTCGGCGACCAGCAGCCCGTGCACCGGCACGACGGTGGCACCTGCCGCGATCACCGCGTGGTAGACGCGGGGGAACGCCGCGATGTTGGGCAACATCACCGCGACCCGGTCACCGGGCCGCACACCCCGCTCGCGCAGCGCGGCGGCGTAGCGCAGCACGTCGGCCCACAGGTCGCGATAGGTGATCCGGGTGTCGCCCTCGACCACGGCGGTGCGGTCGGGCAAGCGCAGCGCGGTGTCGCTCAACAGAGCGGCCACGCCGAGGTGTTGGTGCACGAAGGACTCCAAGGGTAGGCGGCGGGGGCCGAGGGGCATGCCGGAGGAGGCCGCCGCTCGGGTGGGGGCGCGGCCGGACGCGGACACCGTGCCGATGTTTCGTTACGCGTATTGTTAAGTTGGCGCCATGGAATCGTCAATGCCGCGCCCGCCGCGACGGTGCGGCGGGCTTACACCGGTAGCGCGGCCAGGTCCGCGTCGAAGGTGCCGGCGGGCCGGTCGGCGACGGTGCCGTCGGGGGCCACGAGCCGCACCGGGACCGGGGACTCGACATGCACGCGGGTGCCCTCCACCGCGACGTGGACGAGGCCGTACGGGGTGGGGACCGCGCCCCTGGCCCATTCCAGGTCGCCCAGGCGCGGGGCGACCCGGACCCTCGTGTAGCCGGGCTCGGCGGGGGTGATCCCGAGGGTGTACACGAGCAGATCGCGAGTGGGGGTGGCCGACCAGCCGTGGCAGTAGCTGCCGCCCTCCCAGGTCTCCCGCCACGCGGTGGGGCCCGAGGCGAGCAGGCGCCGCCAGTCGCGGCACAGGTCGGCGATGGTGTCGGCGGCGCCGAGCCGGGCCAGCGCGTCGTGCACGACGTAGCGGAAGAAGGGCTGTGCGCCGACCACTCGGTGCCGCGCGTCCCACGTCACGGCGGGCGGGGTGAAACGGGCCACCTCATGCCCGGTGGGTGCGCCGTCCGCGTCCCCGCCGTGCGCGGCGACCGGTGCCAGGGTGAACATCACGTCCCGTGCGAGTAGGAACCTCCGCACCCGATCTGCGCGTTCGGCCGGCACCAGGTCGGCGCAGACCGCCGCCGCGGTGGTGTGCTCGCTCATCGCGGGCCGCACCACGTCCTCCACCGCGTGATCCCGGTAGCCGCCCCGCTCCTCGTCCCAGAACACCTCGAAGCCGACCCGCACCGCGTCGTGCAACTCCCGCGCCCGGGCGGCCCGGTTGGCGTCACCCAACCAATGCGCCATCTCCGCGAAGTCGCCCAGCGCACGCGCCCACAGTGCGTTCAGCGCCGCACTGGTGCCCTCGACCTGCACCGGGGACCAGTCGATCAGCACCCAACCGGTCACGTCGTGCACCAGGCCGTCGGCGCCGAGGAAGGCGGTGAACCAGTCGAGCACGGTTTCGGCGGCGGGCAACAGCCGGGCGATCAGCGCCCGATCGCCCGTGTAGCGGTGGAGGTTGTACACCGAACGCACCCAGTGCAGCGACCAGTCGGGGATGCTGACCAGCTCCGGATCACCGCCGTCGCCGGCGGCCACCATCGGCAACAGGCCGTCGCCGCGCGGAGTCGCGGTGAGCACGGGTTGGTGCCGGGCCAGGCTCCAGTCGGGGTTGGTGACCAGGTCGACCGACTGGTGCACCACCGCGTCGCCGGTCCAGGCCCGCTGCTCCCGGCTGGGGCAGTCGATGTAGGCGTCGTGCGCGGTCAGGTCCACGGTGCGCAGGCCCACCCGGTGGATACGGTCCAACAGCGGGTCGGAGCAGGCGAAGTACGGCCCGGCCGGGCGCGGCCGCAGCCGCTCCAGCACGGCGGGCGCGAGCCGCACCGGCCCGGTGGCGTCCACCACGAGGACCAGGTAGCGGCCCCCGGCCGGGTCGCCGAGCCGGAACCGCTCGCCCGCCTGGTCCCCGCGCGCGGTGTAGGCGAAGCACGCGGCACCGGCCAGCGCGGCCGGGGTGGGCGATTCGGCGAGCGCGCCGAACACCACGGTTCCCGGGGCCGCTTCGAGGTCGAGGCGCACCGTGCCGCTGACCATGCGGCCCAGATCGGCGATCACCAGTCGGCGGCCGGCGGGCAGCGCGAGGGTGGGCGAGGGGGCGTCGCCGGTCGGGTCGGGGACGGCGTCCGGGCGGGCCTCGGGCCGGATCGTGGTGAGCGCGCCGAGCAGCGCGGCGTGTACGTCGGCGGACGCCAACGGGCCCTCGGGGCGCGGCACGACGGGCAGCGGCGCGGAGTCGAACGCGGCCGGTGTGCGGGTGGCGCCGCCGAGTGCCGGCAGCGGGTTCGGCAGCAGCGCGCCGTACGGTTCGGCCGGTGGCCGGGTGGCGCCGGTGCTGCCGACGTGGGCCGCGGCCAACACCGTCGCGGCGTCCCAGAGTTCGTCGTCGAAATCCGGATGGGTCCAGGCCGGGTCCAGCCGGCGCGCATCCAGGATCTCCGGGATCTGCGGGGACACCGTGGACTGCGGGGCACACGGCGTCCAGGCGTCGGCCACCCGGCAGCGCCAGGCGGCGTCGGTACCGATCCAACGCTCCTCGCCGAGGTCGAACTCGGCGACCAGCGCGCCGCCGCCGAGGCTGTACGTGGTCGGCGAGGGCACCCACCATGCCGTGCGGTGGCCGTAGAACCGGGCCAGCACCGCGATCACGTTGTGGCCGGGGCGCAGCACCGCCGCCGCGTCGCCGAAGTCGTGGTACAGCCGCCGGCCGCCGTGCCGGATCGGGCCGCGGGCGAGTTCGACGCCGTTGACGTAGAGCACATGTCGCGAATCCGAGCTGATCCGGAACGGCGCGTGGTCGGGCACCTCGGCCAGCTCGAACGTGCGCCGGAACAACACGCGGCGGTCGAACCGCTCGGGATCGAGCGAGCCGTTCATCGGATTCTCCCGGGACGGCGCGCCCACCGCGGTGTGCTCGGCCCAAACCCACTGACCCCGCCATCGACGATTCGCGAACGTCTCTCGCATGGTGCGTGTCCTTCCGCTCGGCGGCACACACCATAACCACGTTTTTTACTAACCACTAGATAAAACTGTTAACATGCGTTCCGTGACCCCGACAACACGCGAAGACGACGACCCGAAGCGGTCCCTCCGCCCGACCCGGCAACCCCGCAGGGGCCCGGGCCGCAGCGAGCGCGGCGCCCGTCGACGCGAGGAACTGGTCACCATCGCCAGTGAGTTGTTCGCGCGCAGCGGCTTCCGGGGCACGGGCCTCGCGGAGGTGGCGGCCCGCGCCGGGATTACCCAACCGGCGCTGCTCTACTACTTCGGCAGCAAGGAGGGCCTGCTCCAGGCGGTGATCGAGCACCGCGGCGCGCAGAGCATCGAGTTCGCCCAGGAGTCGGTGGCCATCGGCGGGCTGCGGGCGATCCGGGAGATGCCCGCCTCGGCACACCGCAACGCGCGCGAACCGGGCCTCGCGCGCCTGCTCGCGGTGTTGACCATGGAGAACCTGGACCCGCAGGATCCCGCCCACGACTACTTCGTACAGCGCTACCGGCGGCTGCGCGAGTTGATCGCGCGGATCATCACCGACGCCCAGGCGACCGGCGAGATCCGCGCCGAGGTCGACCCGGGCCTCAAGGCCGCCGAACTGCTCGCCACCATGGACGGCCTGCAGATGCAGTGGCTCCTCGACCCGGGCGAGGTCGACCTGGTCACCGCCATCGAGTCCTACGCCCTGACCCTGATCCGCGACCTGGCCGCCGACCCGGCGGCCTACGCGACCACCGTCACGGGCGAGACCACCGGCCACGAGTGACACCGGGCCGGGCGGGGCCGGGCGCACCAGCCGCCCGACCCCGCCGCAAGCGGTGGCGTTAGGGGCACTTCACCCCGATCGCCTTGGCGGCGAGGCTCAACGGGCCGTTGGCTCCGGTGAGTTCGGTGTTCTCCTCGATCGTCGCGGACGCCGCCTCCACGTCGCCGTTGTTGAACTGCTCGGTCATCGTGGCGACATACGCGGCCTGGCGTTTGTACAGGTCCCACCACGCCTTGACGTCGGCGTCGACACGACCCGGCTTCGGCAGCCCGTCGAGCTTGTCCATCAGCGCCCCGAGCGACAGGTCCAGGGCCCGGAAGCGCTGTTGCAGCGCGGCGACGTCCGTGGTCTCGGTGGAGGCCGCCACGTCGACGTCGTTGAGCTTGTCGGCGATGTTGTCGTACGACTCCGCGCAGGTGCGGTTGATGTCCTTGAGGTACGACGCCCGGTTGACCGCCGTGCCCTTGTCGGAGAAGTCGAAGGGGCCGATGTTCATCGCGATCAGCACACTGACGACCGTCGCCACCGTGCCGACCAGGGTCAGGACCATCATCCACCGGCCGCCGCCCCCGCCCGCTCGGGGCGGTGGGGCGGACGGGTGGAGCGGCATCGGCGGATACGGCGCGCCGTGGTTCGGCGGTCCGTACGGGTTGAGCGGTGCCGGTGGTGTCCGGCGCACGTGGAAATCCATCTCGGTGGGTGTTCCGGTTCCGTCGTCCGTCTCCTCGATGCCGGCTCAGCGGGTGATGGTGCTCTTGCCGAAGGTCAGCCCCAGGCCCGCGACCACCAGCCAGAACGGCATCGTCAGCGCGGGCATCCCGGGTACCGACATCACCGCCATCGCGACGGTCGGCGCACCCGCGGCAAGCACCGAGACCCAGCCGATCCACCGCGAGACGGTACGCTCCCGCAGCGCCATCCAGGCGATCGCGAACGCGGCCACCAGCACGCCCAGCCAGCCGATCCACGCCCCGAAGTCGTTGAGCACGTAGTACACATAGCGAGCTGTTTGATCGAACTGCTCGTCCTCCGGGCCGCCTTCGCCGTAGATGCCCATCGCCCCGCGCCACCCGTAGCCGAGGGTCAGCGCCGCCGCCGAGGCACCCAGGCCCGCCGACACCACCCGTGCCGCCGTGCTCCCGGGCACGCGCGGCTCCACGTGCCGCCGCCAGGCCGCGGCGAGCACGATCAGCAGGGCGACCACGACATACCCGACGGCGAAGCCGATCCGGGCCTTGACCACGCTCACGTCGTCGACCCGGGCGAGCGTCATGCCGCCGTCGGCCTCCGCCACGTGCACGTCCATCACGATCGTCGCGAACGCTCCCAGCACACCGGCCGCCACCGCGAGCAGCGGCCAGTGGGTTCGATGGCGCGCCGGGGCCTCCCCGACCTCGACGCGCCCGCCGACCGGGCTCACATCCGAATACCTCATGTCTCCCCCTCCACATGTCGCCGCCCCGCGTCGCCGTCCCCCCGGCGGCTGCACGTCCCCCATCGGGTGGCGCGTATCGGACTCCCTGCCCGTGCGGCATCGCCAGACTGGCGGGCCCGCAGTCCCGGGTTCCAGGGACATCGACACCGTCTGTCCGGGATCCCCACGGCGGGACGGGGTATGCCGCGACGCGGTACGGCAGCATGGGCGCGGTGACCACCCAGCCCGTTCCGCCACCGCTCGGCGCGTGTCCGCCGGACCGGCGCCCGCCCGCGCGCGTGCCCGCCTGGATCCGCGCGCTGCTGCTGCGCATCCCCGAGTCCCGCCTGATCGTGTTCGCGGGCGTGTCGGCCACCGTCGGCATCGCGACGACCGCGGCGTACGTACCCGCCTACCACTGGGTCGCGGAGCGCACCGAGCTGCGCCCGATGTCGTGGGGCGACGTCGTGCTCGGATCGGCATGGCCGCTGATCGGCGCGCTGATCGTGCGCGGGCGACCGCGCAATCCGGTGGGCTGGCTGCTCCTGGTACCCGCGACGCTGGGCCCGTATCTGCTGCTGTCGTTGTACGCGGTCTCCTCCGCGCGGATCAGCGCCGACCCGCTGCCGGGCGCGGATTTCGCGGCGTGGGTCGGCGCGTGGGGATTCGCCCAGTACTTCGTGGTGGTGCCGCTGCTGCTGATGGTCTTCCCCGACGGATACCTGACCGGTCCCCGGTGGCGGTTCCCGGCGTACGGGATCTGCGTCGTGGCGGCGATCGCGCTGTTCGGGGCGATGTTCCGGGACGGGTCGATCGACATCAGCGAGGACGTGCACAATCCGTGGGCCGTTCCCGGCGCGTGGTGGCTGGGATACCTCACGCTCGTCGGCGCGTTCGCGACCCTCGGCCCGGGACTGGTGACCGCGGTGGTGTCCCTGGTCGTGCGCACGCGCCGGGCGGTCGGAGTCCAGCGCATCCAACTCCAGTGGTTGCTGCTCGGCGGCCTGATGCTCGGCGCGAACATGCTGCTCGCGCTCGTGGTACCCGACCCCGGGCAGGACCTGTTCTTCGCCGTCGGGTTGCTCAGCCCGCCGGTCGGGATCGCCGTCGCGATGTTGCGACACCGGCTGTTCGACGTGGTCCTGGTGCTCAACCGCACCATCGTCTACGTCGTCCTTACGGCGGTGCTGGTCGGCGTCTACACGGCGCTGGTGCTGGGCGTGGGTCGCGTCGCGCCGACCTCGACGAGCGGGATCCTGGCGGTGGCGGTGGTCGCGCTGCTCGCCGCGACGGGGCGCAGCGCCGTGCAGGTGGCGGTGGACCGCTGGTTGTTCGGACACCGGCACGATCCCTACGCCGTGCTTGCCCGGGTGGGCCGGCAGGTGGCGCCGGCGTCGGAGCCCGACGAGGCGCTGCAACGTCTGGTGGACGCGCTGCGCCGCGCGCTGCGACTGCCGTACGCGGCGTTCCACAGCCATCTCCCGCAGCACGGCGCCGCGTTGCGGGTGGAGAGCGGCTGTCCGGTGGCCGGTTGGCGGGCCGTTCCGGCGAGTTCGTTGGGCCGGGACATGGGTGAACTGCGCGTCGGCCTGCGGCCGGGCGGCGAGCGCTGGACGCCCGAGGAATACGCCGCGATCGAGGAGGTCGCCGCCCGGGCGGCGACGTTGGCGTACGCGGCGGGACTGGTCACCGACGTGGCCCGCAGCCGCGCCCGGATCGTGGTCGCGCGCGAGGAGGAGCGCCGCCGCCTGCGGGCGGACCTGCACGACGGCGTGGGCCCGGCGCTCGCCGGCGCCGCGCACCAACTCGACGCGCTGGCCCGGCGAATCGCCGCGGCGGGAGAGCCGGACCTGGCCGATCGGGCCCGAGGGGTGCGCGATCGACTGCGCCAGACGGTGACCGACCTGCGCTCGGTGGTGCACGGGCTGCGTCCGCCCATCCTCGACCAACTCGGCCTCGCGGGAGCCCTGCGCGACGTGGTCGCCGGCTACGAGACGCCGCGCTGCGCGGTCGAACTCGGCCCGGGACTGGACGAGTTGCCCGCGGCGGTGGAGGTCGCGGCCTACGCGATAGCCGCCGAGGCCGTCTCGAACGCGGTGCGGCACAGCGCCGCGAGCGAACTGCGCCTGTCGGCCGCGGTGGTGGACGCGAAGCTCCGGTTGGAGATACGCGACAATGGCCGCGGCCTGCCCGCGCACCCGGCCGCCGGGGTGGGCCTGCGCAGCATGGGCGAACGCGCGGACGAGGTCGGCGGCCGCATGGAGATCCTGCCCGCGCCGGGCGGCGGGGTGGTCGTACGGGCGAGCCTGCCCGACGGGTCGGAGAGGTCGTAGTGGACACATCGGTAAGCGTGCTCGTCGTCGACGACCACCCGGTCTTTCGGGCCGGCATGGTCGCGGTGTTGGAGGACCTGGCCGACCTCGACGTCGTCGGTCAGGCCGGTGACGGGGCCGAGGCGTTGGCCGAGGTGGCGGCGCTGCGGCCGGACGTGGTGCTGATGGACCTGCGGATGCCGGGCGTCGGCGGGTTGGAGGCGACGGCGCGGATCACCACGACCCATCCGGACACGGCGGTGATCGTGCTGACCATGGACGAGGACGAGGACACGGTCTTCGCGGCGCTGCGGGCCGGTGCGCGCGGTTATCTCCTCAAGGAGGCGGACGGGGACGACATCCGCCGCGCGATCCTGGGCGTGGCGCGCGGCGAGGCCGTCTTCGGCCCGCGTGTTGCCCGGCGGGTGTTGTCGTTCTTCGCGTCGGCACCCGCGCACGCACGCGGCGCGGTGCCGTTCCCGCAGCTGACCGACCGCGAGCGTGAGGTCCTCGACCTGCTCGCGCAGGGGTTGGACAACGCGTCGATCGCGCGGCGGTTGATCCTGTCGGAGAAGACCGTCCGCAATCGGGTGAGCGACGTGCTGACCAAGCTGCGCGCCCGCAGCCGCGCGGAGGCGGTGGCCATCGCCCGCGACGCGGGGTTGGGCGGTTGAGGGCGCACATCGCGGGCCCCCGGCGGCCCGCACGCGCACGGGTCGGGTCGTCCCCCCATTCGGGGGTCGACCCGACCCGTGTGGTCACGCCGTGGGCCATCGGGCCGCTCGCCCGACTACTCGCCGTTGTACGCCTTGCGGATCGCGGCGATGTCCAGGCGCTTCATGGTGTACATGGCACTGGTGGCCCGGGTCGCCTTCGCGCCGTCCGGGTCGCCGATCATGTCCATCACCTCGGTCGGCACGACCTGCCAGGACAGGCCGAACCGGTCCTTGAGCCAGCCACAGGGGCCCTCCTCGCCGCCGTCGGCGGTGAGCAGGCCCCAGTAGTGGTCGACCTCGTCCTGGTCGGCGCAGTGGATCTGGAACGAGACGGCCTCGTTGAACTTGAACTGGGGCCCGCCGTTGAGCGCGACGAACTTCTGTCCGTTGATCTCGAACTCGACCACGAGCACCTGGCCGGCCTGGTCCGGGTTGGCCTCGTTGTAGTAGCCGACGCGGCCCTGCTTGCCGTCCTTGAACACGGACAGGTAGAAGTTCGCGGCCTCCTCGGCCTGGCCGTCGAACCACAGGCAGGTGGTGAATCCCTGGGCGGGCATGGAAACCTCCGGTACTCCGTAGTGGACGCTCTCACCAGTACCGACCCCTCCCGAGGCACAAACTCATCGGTGTCGGGCCAGGAATTCCACTTCGGCTCCGGAGGTGCCCGATCAGCCCTTGCGCGCGGCCTCCAGCACGTCGCGGATGCCGTCGGCGGAGGTCACCCGGCGGGCGTATTCCGGTTGGCGCAGCGCGCCGCCCATGTACGGGTGCGGGTTGCGGTGCGTGGCGGGGCTCTCCAGGATCGCGCCCGCCGCGAAGTGCACCTCGCTCGCGCCGGTGGCGGCCAGTACCCGGTCGATGTTGCGCGCGGTGATGCCGCCGCCGGGCATCACCACGATCCGGCCGGCCGCCTGGGTGACCAGGCGGGCGATCAGCGGCGCGCCCTCCAGCACGCTGCTGTCCTGCCCCGAGGTCAGCACCCGGTCGACGCCCAGCTCGATCAGCTCCTCCAGGGCCGCGTGCGGGTCGCGGGTCATGTCGAAGGCGCGGTGGAAGGTGACCGACAGGTCGCCGGCCGCGGCCAACAACGCCTCGATCACCGGACGGTCGAGGTCGCCCCCGGGGGTCAGCGCGCCGATCACCACACCCTGCGCGCCGGCGGCCCGGATCGCCTCGACGTCCCGACGCATCGCGGCGGCCTCGTACTCGTCGTAGACGAAGTCGCCCCCGCGCGGACGCACGATCACATGGACCCGGATCGCCTCGACGGCGGCCAGGGTGGTCTCGATCAGGCCCAGGCTCGGCGTGATGCCGCCCTCGAACAGGTCCGCGCACAGCTCGACGCGCTGCGCACCCACACGTTCCGCGGCGAGCGCCCCCGGCACGTCGTCGATGCAGATCTCGAAGGCGGGCGCGGGGGTGGGGCCGGCGTTGACGGTCATGACGCGAACTCCTGATGGTGCGAAGGGGGGTGGGGTGGGGTGGCGTACGGTGCGCTACGCCGGGTGGGATGTCACGCGGACCTCGCCGACCGGCAGGCCGCCGCCGAGGACCGGTACGGTCGTCCATTCGTGGGCCGCCGAGACGTCCACGCCGAGTGTGTGCAGCGCGGCCAGGGCCAGTGCGGTGGTGGCCCGGGGGCTGCCGTCGATCACCTTGACCGCGACCGCGTGTCCGGCAGTGGTGGCCGCCACGAACACGCCCTCGGCGCCGCCCTTGACCAGGACGCCCGGGAGCAGCCGCATCACCTCGGTGTTGGCCTGCCCGTCCCCGCCCACGTACGCCGGGTGTTCGCGCATCGCCTTGGCCACCACGCGCCCGGGCCCGGTGGTCGCGATGGCCAACGCGCGTACACCCCGGGCGAGTCCGGTCAGGGTCATCGCGAACACCGGTGCGCCGCAACCGTCCACGGCGGTGTGCGCGACCGACTCGCCGGCCAGTTCCTCGATGCCCTCGCGGACCAGAACCTGCAGCGGATGCCCCGGGTCGAGGTAGCCCTCGGTCGGCCACCCCGACGCGACGCAGGCCGCCAGCATCGCGGCGTGCTTGCCCGAGCAGTTCATCCGCTCGCGGGTGTTCTCCTCGCCGCGCGCGATCATCTCCCGGTACGTGTCCTCGTTCTCCGGGCGGTCGGGCGGACACCCCAGCGCGTCGAAGGTCAGCCCCGAGCGGGTCAGGATGTCCTCGACCGCGTCCACGTGGAAGTCCTGCCCGGTGTGGCTGCCCGCCGCGATCGCCACGTGCGCCCCGGACAGCGGCGCGCCCGCGCGCAGGCAGGCCAGCGCCTGGAACGGCTTGGCCGAGGAGCGCGGTACCACCGGCTCGTTCGGCACGCCCAGTTCGAGCGCCGGCCGGCCGTCCGGAGCGAGTGCGACCAGGCTGCCGAAGTGCCGGCTCTCCACGAACCCGGACCGCACCACCTCGGCGAGTTCGGCGTAGCGCGTGGTCGATTCGTGGGGCACGGTGTCCTCCGGTCGCATGGGGTCCTCCGGGATGGGCCGATCGGTGCGGCCGTCGAACAGGGAAGTTGTCACGAGGGTCGGCTCGTTGCCGTCACAGCGGTTGGTCGGCCGCCGCCTTGGCCCGGACCAGTGTGCGCAGCCGGCGTCGGCCGACGGAGCGGAAACCCTGCCGGGCCTCCAGGGTGCGGGCCAGCTTGGACAACGACGCGTTGAGCACGATGTAGACCAGCGCGATGATGATGTAGGTCTGGATCAGCAGCCGGTTGTAGGTGGCCAACACTCGCCCGCTGTACAGCAGTTCCGAGTAGCTGACGATGAAGCCGAGCGAGGTGTCCTTGAGCAGCCCGACGGACTGGCTGACCAGCGACGGCAACAACCGGCGCACCGCCTGCGGCAGCACGATCAGCCGCATCGTCTGAGCGTCGGTCAGCCCGACGGCGAGCCCCGCCTCGCGCTGCCCACGATCCAGGGACAGGATGCCCGCCCGGAAGATCTCCGCGAACACCGCCGACGCGGACACCGAGAGCGGCAGGACCAACTTCCAGAACAGCGGCAGGTCCACGCCGTAGTGCGGCAGCCCGAACAGCACCAGGTAGACCAGGAGCAGCACCGGAACCGTGCGCATCACCTCGATGTACACGGTGGCCGACCAGCGCAGCGCCCGCTGCCGGGACAACCGGCCCAGGGCGAGCACGATGCCGCCGACCACGGACAGCGCGGTGGCCACGGCGGCGGCCCGGACGGTGGCCCACAACCCTTCCAGCAGATACCGCCACATCGGCCAGGTGGTGTACGGCCGCCACTTGTCCGCGTCCAACTGGCCGTGATCGGCGAACCGCTTCACGGCCACGGCGAGCAGCGCGGCCACCGCGACGCCGACCACGATCGTGGCGATCCGCATCCGGCGCCGCGCGATCGGGCCGGGTTCGTCGAACAACACTCGGGACGCGCTCATCGAACGATCGCCACCTTCCGCTCGATCATGCCGGTGACGATCCCCGCCGTGGCGCAGATGAGCATGTAGCCGATGCCCGCGCCGACGAACACGGGGATGGGTTGCGCCTCCATGAGGTTGACCCGGTTGGCGGCGGAGGTCAGTTCCACCACGCCGACGGCGGCGGCGAGCGAGGTGTTCATGGTCAGCGCGATGAAGATGTTGCCGATCGGCTGCACCACGCCGCGCAGCGCCTGCGGCAGGATCACGAGCCGCAACGACTGACCGAACGTCAGCCCCAGGGCCCGGGCCGCCTCGGCCTGGCCGATCGAGACCGTGTTGATCCCCGAGCGCACCGCCTCGGCGATGTATGCCGCCTCGTAGAGCGCGATCACGATCACCGCCGTGGTGAACAGCGGGAAGATCACCCCGACTTCGGGCAGGCCGAAGACGAACAGCACGAGCAGGACCAGGAGCGGGGTGTTCTGGAAGGTCTCCACGTACACGGTGCCCACGCCGCGCAGGGCGGCGACGGGGGACACCCGCATGGCGGCCACCACGACGCCGATCAGCAGCGCGCCGAGGAAGGAGAGCGCGGTGAGTTCGAGCGTGGTGACGATGCCGTCGGTGAAGGCGGAGAGATGTCGCAGCACGACATCCATCGGCGAGGACCTTTCGCGAGGGGGTGGGCGGGGACGAGTCCGGGCGAAGCTCGGCGAGCGGGGGGCTCGGCGGGGGCGTACGGCGGGCCGGGCCCAGGCCGCGGGCTCCGGCGCGAGGGCTGCGGAGGGCTGCGGGGGCCGGGAAGCCGGGAAGGCCGGGAGAGCCGGGAAGACCGGGAGGGTCGGGGGGGGGGGCCCCCCACCCCCCCCCCGGGGGCAGGGGCCGGGGGCGCCGCCGATCGCGGGGGGCGGGGGGGGGGTGGCCACGACGAACGTGGCGCGCGGGGGGATCCCCAACCGGGG
>NZ_JBSHGZ010000046.1:0-26211 GCF_053618075.1 Embleya sp. NPDC055664 | reverse complement strand
GGGTGGGGGGGGGGTGTGGGTGTGCGGGGGGGGGGGGGGGGGCGGCCCCCCCCCCCCCCCCACCCCGGGGCTCAGGAGCCGGGGACGCCGCCGATCGCGGGCGGCGTCGGCGGGTTGCCCTCGACGACCGTGCCGAGCGTCTGCTTCCAGACCGTCTGCCACGAACCGTCCTGGCCGATCTTGCGCAGCCAGTCGTTGACGAACGTCTTGAACGCGGCGTCGTCCTTCTTCAGGCCGATGCCGTACGGGTCGGAGGTGAACGGCTCGCCCACGACGGTGGTGTCGGGGTTCTGCTTCACGTCGGCCACCAGCAACGCCTGGTCCTGCACGTACGCGTCGCCCCGGCCCTGGCGCAGCGCCGTCACGCACTCGGGGTCGCTGCCGAAGGTGACCACCTTCGCGTCCGGCGCGACCTGCTTGATCGCGGCGATCGCGGGCGTGTTGGCGCCGGCGATCACGGTCTTGCCGTTCAGGTCGGCGGGCGTCTTGATCCCGCTCGCGCCCTTCTTGGTCAGGATGGCCTGGCCGGAGGAGTAGTACGGGCCCGCGAAGGCGACCTGCTCGGCCCGCTTCGGGGTGATCGTGTACGTCTGGAAGACCACGTCGACGGTGCCGTTCTGCAGCAGCGCCTCACGGGTCTCGGTGGCCGAACTGACGATCTTCACCTCGGGCTTGCCGATGATGTACTTGGCCAGCAGCCGGCCCATCTCGGCGTCGAACCCGTCGGTCTTGCCGGATATCGGGTTGAGCTGCGACCACAGCGGCGCGTCCTGGGAGCCGCCGACGATCAGGTAGCCGCGCTCCTTGATCTTGGCCATCGTGGAGCCGGGCAGGATCGCGGCGTCGGGCGCGCCCTCGGCCTTCTTGGCGACGTCCTCGCCGGCCGGCTTGCCGCCGGGGACGGCGTCGGACGAGGAGTCGCTGGAACACGCGGCCAGCACGCTCAGGGACAACGCGGCCAAAACGGCCGGAACGGCGGTACGCAGCCGACGCGATGACGCGCCGGAGCGCGGGCGACGCAGGGGGAAGCCGGACATCGGGGCCTTCCTTTGCAGCTAGGCAGGGGTACAGAGGGGACGGGACGGACGGGCCCGGCGGAGCGCGGGCGTCAGTGGCTGAGCACCTTGGACAGGAAGTCGCGGGCGCGGTCGGTGGTGGGGGCGGTGAAGAAGGTGTCGGGCGTGCCGACCTCGACGATCTGACCGTCCGCCATGAACACGACGCGGTCGGCGGCCCGGCGGGCGAAGCCCATCTCGTGCGTGACCACGACCATGGTCATGCCCTCGCGGGCCAGGTCGACCATGACGTCCAGGACCTCGTTGACCATCTCCGGGTCCAGCGCGCTGGTCGGTTCGTCGAACAACATCACCTTGGGCTGCATGGCCAGCGCCCGGGCGATGGCGGCCCGCTGCTGCTGACCGCCGGAGAGCTGGGCCGGGTAGTGGTCGGCCTTGTCGGCGATGCCGACCCGGTCCAGCAACTCCCGGGCCCGGCGCTCCGCGTCGGCGGCGGACAGACCCTTGACCCGGGTCGGGCCGAGGGTGACGTTCTGTAGCACGGTCTTGTGCGCGAACAGGTTGAACTGCTGGAAGACCATGCCCACTTCGGTGCGCAGCCGGGCCAAGGCCCGACCCTCGGCGGGCAGTTCCTCGCCGTCCAGCAGGACCACGCCCGAGTCGACGTTCTCCAGCCGGTTCAGGCAGCGGCACAGCGTCGATTTGCCCGCGCCCGACGGGCCGATCAGGACGACGACTTCGCCGGCCGCGACGGTCAGGTCCACGTCGGTCAGCACGCGGACCGCGCCGAACGACTTGTTGATGGCCCGCGCCTCGACCATGGGCGTCACTACGGCGGAAGAAGGCGACGCGGGCTTCATCAACGCTCCATCTTTGTTCGGAATCGAAGTTTCAGGTGACAGTAGAAGCGAAATTCGAATAAAGTCAATGCCTTGCTGGTTATTACGGGGTGTGCTATTCCTGTCACTGCCGTACCGCAGCAGGTGTGCCTCGAACGGGAGTGGAACGTTGGGTGGAAGCGCGGGTGACCTGGTGCGACTGGTGGCCAAGGGGCACGGTCGATCCCGGGCGGAACTCGCCCGGTTGAGCGGCATGGCACCGTCGAGCGTGTCGCTGCGCGTCGAGGAGTTGATAGAGGCCGGCCTGCTCCGCGAGGACGGCGAGGGCGCCTCCCGAGGCGGGCGCCGACCCCGACAGTTGCGCCTGCACGAGAACGCGGGCGTCGTGGTCGCCGTCGACGTCGGCACCCATCACGTGCGCATGGCGGTGCTCGACCTGGCCGGCCGGGTGCTCCTGGAACACGAACTCCCGGGCGAGATCGCCGAAGGCCCCGAGCGGGTGATCGAACGACTCCTGGACAACCTGCGCATGACGCTGCGTCAGGCCGAGGTCGAGCACCTGCCGCTGCTCGGCGTCGGCATCGGCATGCCCGGACCCGTCGACCCCGGCGAGGCCAAGGTGGTCGCCCCGTCCCGGATGCCCGGCTGGAACGACTTCCCGATCGGCCGCCGGATGAGCGAACTGCTCGGCGTACGCGTGGTGGTGGAGAACGACGCCAACCTGATGGCGGTCGGCGAACACCGCTACGGCTGGCCGGACCGGGACAACCTGATGGCGGTCAAGGCCGGCACCGGCATCGGCTGCGGCATCATCGTCTCCGGCCGACTGCATCGCGGACGCGGCGCCGCCGGCGACATCAGCCACGTCCCCGTACACGTGCCCGAGCCGGTCACCTGCTCGTGCGGCCACTCCGACTGCCTGGAGGCGCACGCCAGCGGCGCGGCGCTGCGCCGCATACTGCGCGCGCAGGGCATCGAGGTCACCTCCTCGCGCCATCTGGTCGAACTGGTCAACGACGGCGTGCCGGAGGCGACCACGCTGGTCCGCAACGCGGGCCGGCTGGCCGGGCAGGTGCTCGTCCCGCTGGTGAACTTCTTCAACCCCGACGTGCTCGTCCTGGGCGGCGGCCTGTCCGCCGCCGAGCCGTTCGTGGCCGCCGTACGCGGGGCGATCTACGAACGCTGCCTCCCGCTGGCCACCCGCGACCTGGAGATCGCCACGGCGGTCACCGGCCGGGACGCGTGCATGCTCGGCGCCGGCAGCCTGGTCCTGGACGAGGTGCTCGCGAGCGAGTGGGTGGACGACACGCTGGCGGCGCGCTGACTCCGGCTCCGGCTCCGGCTCTGTCCCGGGAACGGATCTTCTCAACCTTGGGATATAGAGCTACTGTGGCGTCCGTCAATTCAACGCCATATCCAGACGGTGTCGAGGAGGTCCGCGTCATGGGCTACCAGGTGAGTACCGTCGATCCGGCGCGCACCGCGCTGATCGTCGTCGACGTGCAGCACGACTTCATCTCTCCCGGCGCGCCGCTGGAATCGCCCGCCGGGCGCGCCATGTTGCCCACCCTCGCCGGCCTGCTCGACCTGTGTCGCAAGGCCGGGATCATGGTCGTCTACACCGCGCACGTACACCGCGCCGACGGCTCCGACCGGGGGCGCTACGGCGACCTGTACCCGCCGATCGCGTCGGGCGAGGCGCTGGTCGACGGCACGCCCGGGAGCGAGATCCACCCCGACGTGGCGCCCGCCGAGGGCGAGGTGGTGGTCAAGAAGCACCGCTACAGCGGATTCCACGGCACCGATCTGGACATGCTGCTGCGCGGTCGGGGCATCACCATGGTCGCGGTGACCGGCGTGACCACCGAGGACTGCGTGCACGCCACCGCCCGGGACGCGATGTTCCGCGACTACTGGACGCTGGTGATCGCCGACGCCTGCGCCACCTACGACCACCCCGACCTGGGCTGGGGCGCGATGTCGGCCGAGGAGGTGCACCGCGCGGCGCTGGTGGTGCTGGCCCAGTCCACGGCCGACGTGGTCACCTCGGAGCAGTTCGCCGAACGGGTGCGCGAGGTGGGCGTGTAGGCCCTCCCGGGGCGCTGTGATTTAAAAGTTGCGCAAGTACGCAACTATCGGAGCTTCGTGCGCGTTCCTATCTGCGACCGCACATCTCCGAAAGGAAAGCACCAGATGGTGTTCAACCGTGTTCTCGATGCCATCGGCGTGGGCGCCCCCGACGTACGGACGACGTTGTCGACGCCCGTGACCCGGCCCGGTGAAACCCTCCGGGGCCGGGTCACCGTCGTCGGCGGCAGCCGCCCGGCCGAGGTCGGCAGCGTGACGTTGTCCCTGGTCCTGTCGACGGCCGCCGGCATCGGGCGTCCCGCCGGCGCAGGCGAGGGCCCCATCCCCTTCGCCGACGCCGTGGTGAGCGGCCCGCTGCGGCCGGCCGCGCGGGAGGAGCGGGAGTTGCCGTTCACGTTCCCCGTGCCCTGGGAAGCGCCGTTCACCACCGTCGCGGGGCAACGTCTGGCGAACCCGGCGGTGGGGCTGCGCACGTTGATGGCCCTGGACGGTCGTCGCCGGCGGCACGCCGCCGACGCGGTCGACATCGAGCCGCTGCCGGTGCAACAGCGGGTCCTGGAGGCGGCGTCGGCGCTCGGCTTCACCTTCAAGGACGCCGATCCGACGATGGGTCGGTTCGGCGCCGAGCAGGACCTGCCGTTCCGCCAGGAGGTCGCGTTCCACGTCGCCCCGCGTTACGCCGACAGGTGCGGGGAGGTGGCGTTGTCCTTCCGCTCCACCCCGAACGCCACCCACGTCTCGGTGCGTGTGGGCCCGCGCGGCGAAACGTTCGGCCTCGGCCCGGGCCTGGGCGTCGACACCGGCACCCGCCTCGACCACACCGACCTGAGCAAAAACCTTGCGGGCACCGTGGACACCTGGATCCGGCGCGCCGTCGAGGAGTACGCGGCACGTACCCCGCACGGCGGTTCGTCGTACGACGCGATGCGGCCGAGCCCCTGGGTGAACACCGGCGGCGAGGCCGGATCGCAGGCCGGCGCGCGCGGCGGCGGCTCCGGCCTGGGCGGGATGGCGACCGGCGCGGCGGCGGGCTTCCTGGGCGGCATGCTCGCAGAGGAGGTCTTCGGCGACGACGACGATGACTGAGCCTGAGCCCCGGGCTTGAGCCCCGAGCCTGAGCCCCGAGCCGACGCCGGCCTCGGCGGCCGACTCCTCGGCGCGCAAGCCCCGTATACCCCGGCCGGCGATGGCGCGGGCGGCGTGTCCGAAGTCCTTCGAACCCTCGGTTGATAGCGGCCCGGCTCGATCATGGTTCGACAGGAGACGAGAACCCGAGATCTGAATGTCGCATTAAAGAATCATCCGATTACAGGTAGTGCTGAGACTCTCGGGATGGGGTACCTATCGACGTGCTTGGCGGGCACCTCAGGCGCGTCGGCACAGACTGGGGGCGGACATGATCAGGGTTCTCTTGGTGCACGACACGGAGCTGATGAGATCGGCGCTGACCGCGCTGCTCGATCGGGAGGAGGACATCGAAGTGGTCGCCGAGAGTTGGGAGAGCGCTCCCGACCGGGCGCGTGCCCAACGTCCGCACGTATGCGTGGTGGACGTGGACTGTCCCGGCGCATCCCGTTTACCGAGTCGTCCCGTCGACCGGGACTGCGCATTGCTGGTACTGGCCACCACCGCGCGGCCGGGCAGCCTGCGCCGGGCGGCGGAGGCCAAGGCGCTGGGCTTCGTGGACAAGGACGCCCAACCGCTGCAACTGCCGCGCGCGATAAGACTGATGGCCAATGGCCGCCGCTACGTGGACGGTACGCTCGCGCTCGACCTGCTGCGCGCCGCGACCGCACCGCTGACGCCGCGCGAACTGGGGGTGCTCTCGCTCGCCGCGAAGGGCGCCTCGGCCCCGGAGATCGCCCGCAGCCTGCGGCTGAGCATCGGGACGGTACGGAACTACATGTGCGCGATCACCCGCAAGACCGGTGCCCGCAACCGGATCGACGCGATCCGCATCTCGCGCGACGCCGGGTGGGTCTAGGGTCCGTTTTTCTTGTGGCGGACCTGGCGGGGCCACGCCTCCTGGCCCCGCACGCCGCCGCCCCCGGAGCCCGGACGGCCGATCAGATGCGTTCCGCGTGCCAGTGGCCGACCAGGTCGCGGTACAGCGGTGACCGGTCCAGGAGTTCCCGATGCGTCCCGCACACCGCGTGCACCCCGTCCAGCACCAGGATCCGGTCGGCCCGATGCGCCGAACTGATCCGGTGAGCCACCACGATCAGCGTCCCGGGCCGTTCGGCGAAGGCCCGTTCGGCCCGATCCTCCGCCGCCGGATCGAGATGGCAGGTGGCCTCGTCCAGGAGCACCAGGGGTGCGGGTGACAGGTGCGCCCGGCCGAGCGCGAGCAATTGGCGCTCGCCCTGGGACAGGGAGGCGGGGTCCACCGGCGCGTCGAAGCCGCCCAGTCGGTGGATCAGGGGCAGCAGACCGACCGCGGCCGCGGTCGCGGTCAGCGCGGCGGGCGACGCGCCGTCCGGGCACAGGTACAGCAGGTTCTCCCGGACGCTGCCGGTGAACACGTACGCCTGCTGCGGGATGAGCACGCGTCGGCGGGAGGGTTCGGCAGCGATCGGCGTCACCGGTTGCCCCGCCACCCGGATCTCGCCCCGGTCCGGTTCGAGCAGGCCGGCGATCAGCGCGGCCAGCGTCGACTTGCCGATCCCGCTGGGGCCGACCACCACGAGGTGTTCGCCGGGTTCGACGGTCAGATCCAGGTCGCGCAGGACCGGCTGGGCGTTCGGGCCGTACGCGAAGGTCAGCCCGCGTATCTCGACCCGGGCGGAGGCGCCGCGTTCGGCCGCGGGGCTGTCCCGCTCCTCGGCAACCGGCTCGCCGTGAACGGCACTTCGCGGCCCGGAGGTCAGTCGATCGAGCACGACCAGCAGCCGTGTCCCCGCCGCGCCGAGTGCGTTCATCAGGGTGTGCAGGGCCGGCAGCAGGGCCTGGGTCAGGTAGGTCAGCGCGCCCAGCAGGGCTCCGGCGGTCAACCCCTGCCGCAACAACCAGGGCGCGGTGACCAGGAGCAGCAACACCGGCAACTGCCCGGCCACGCCCAGCGCGACGGTACGGGCCGCGGCCCACCGGGCCAGGACCCGCGCCGCCCGGGCCTCGGCCTCGATCAGGGCATGCGTCCGTGCCGCGACCGACTCCCCGGCGCCCGCCGCCACTACGTCGCGCAGCCCCTCGGCGACCGCGCCGAGCTGCGTCGACAACGCCTCGTCGGCATCGAGGAACACCCGCTGCCGGGCCGCCATCGGCGCCAGCGTGGCCAGGAACAACGCCAGGCCGAGCACCAGCGGGGGCAGCACTACGATCAGCAACTCCGGGGCCAGCGCGCCGAGTCCGAGCAGCACGCCGAGCATGGTGAAAACGAACGAGCGGGCCACCAGGACCAGTCCGGCGAAGCTGTCCCGGGCAAGTTCGGTCTGATTGGTCAACCGGGACACCACCGCCCCGTCCGCCGCGCGCGACGGGGCCTCGATCGCCTCGGTCAGGGCCCGGTCGGCCACCCGGCGGATCAGCCCGTCGCGCAACGGCTCGACCAGGTCCGCCAGTCCGCGAAACACCCCGCCGGTGGCCGCCCCGCCGCAGATCACCGCCACCGCCGCGACCACGAGCCAGGCGAGGCCGGTACCGGTGTGGCCGGCCAGGAAACCGTGGTCGAGCGCCATCGCCACGCCGTAGCCGCCGAGGAAGGTCTGCGCCGATTCCAGGAGGGACCACGCGCCGAGCCGGACCAGCACCCGCCTGCGTCGGGCCAGGAAACGCCGGGCCAGGGCGGGCACCCCGGAACGCTCCTCGGTCACCTGCCCTCCCGGGTCGAATGCCCATCCCCGATCGGGCCATACCTCGATGTCCCGGTCGAGTCCCGGGTCGAACCGGGGCCCGGCGACGCGTCGTCCGCCTCGGCGGCGACGAACACCGCCCGGTAGTCCGCCTCTTCCCACAACCGCTCGTGTGTTCCGACCGCGCGCACCCGGCCCGCCTCCAGCCAGGCGACCAGATCGGCCCGGGCCGCCGAGGACACCCGGTGGGCGATCAGCAGCCGGGTACCCGCGCGGACGTCGTGGACCAGGGCCCGATCCACCCGCAGTTCGGTGACGCTGTCCAGGCTGGACGTCGCGTCGTCCAGCACCAGCAACCGGCCCGCGTGCGCGAACGCCCGAGCCAGGCCGAGGCGTTGCAGTTCGCCGCCGGACAACGGCGCGGTCGTGCGCGGCGCGGCATACCCGCCGGGCAGCAGTCGGATGAAGGTGTCCGCGCCGGCCGCGGCGGCGGCGGCCTCGATCCCGGCGGGCTGCGGTCGGTAGGGCCCGAAAGCGATGCCGTCGGCGATCGTCTCGCCGAACAGGGCGGGCCGTTCGAACGCGTAGCCGACCTCGCGGCGCAACCGCGCCGGGTCGATCTCGGTCAGCGGCACGCCGTCGAGCAGCACCACGCCCGCGTCCACGTCGCACAACCGCCCGGCGACCGCGGCGAGCGTCGACTTGCCCGCGCCGGAGCGCCCGACCACGGCCATCGTGGCGCCGCCGGGCACGACCAGATCCACGCCGCGCAACACCGGTTCGCCGCCCCGAAGTACGGTGACCCCGCACAGTTCGAGCCGCCCGGGACCGTACGCCGGCAACGCTCGGGTGCCGTGCCGCATCGGCGGGATCGCGAGCAGTTCGGCGGTGCGCCGCGCGGCCGAACGGCTGCGCACCAGCGCGTCCAGGCCGCCGACCGCCACGCCCAGCCCGGCGGCGAGCGCGGTGTAGCGCGAGGCGGCGAGCAGTTCGCCCACGGTCAGGTGCCCGCCGGCCAGCCGTACCCCGCCGACCGCGAGCACCGCCGTGCTCAGCAGCGGGACCAGGATGCCCGCTCCCGCCATGGCCCGCCCGTACACCTGCCACATCCGCCGCCCCTGCGCGTTCAATCTGGGCAACGGGTCGAGGATCCGCTCGAGTTCGCGGGCCGCACCGCCGGCAGCGGCGATGCTGCGGGCGCCGCCCAGGGCCTCGACCAGTCGGGTGGCGATCTCGCCCTGGACCTTCTGGTAGCCGGACACGCTCTCCGAGGAACCGCGGGCGAAGGCACGCAACAGCCAGACCAGTAGCGGGACACCGGCCAGGAACACCGCGAGCAGCCACGGGTCGATCACGCCCAGCGCGACCAGACCACCGATCGGGACGAACAGCGTGGCCAGGCCGGCGGCGGCGGTGGTCGGCGCGGTGCTCGCCTCGGCCACGTTGCCGGTGAGTCGGGTGACCAGATCGCCCGGTGCGTGTTCGCCGGCCCGGTGCGGGGCGAGCGAGAGCAGGTGGTCCACGCCGAGTCGGCGCAACCAGGCGGCACTTCGGGCGGTGACGACCCCGCCGAGCAGGGCCTCCAGGGCGGTGCAGACGATCTCGGCGACGATCAGCACCGCGCACAGGACGACCGCGCCGTGCAGGCCGTCGGCGTCGTCGAGCAGCAGGTCGAGGGTGTGGCCCAGGACGGCCGGGAGCACGATCGCGACGCCGGCGGCCACCGCGCTGCACAGGAAGACGGCCGCGGTGCGGCCCGGGCTGTGGCGCATGGCGCCGGCCAGCAGATGGGCGGTCCCGGGGGGCGCGGCCGATGCGCCGTAGGGGGTGCGGTCCGTGGCGGCCATGCCGGCGCGGTTCCTCGCTTTCGTCGCGGGGGTGTGGGGGGTGTTGGAGGTGTGGGGGCGTGGGGGTGCGGGGGTAATGCACGAACAGCGGTCCCGGGCGGAATGCCGCCGCCCGGGACCGCTGTCGACTCGTCCTGGCTACCTCGGGGTGCTCAGAGGCGTGCTCGGAGCCTCCCGAAGAGAGGCAGAGGTCAGCGGCACTGAAGCAGGCTCAGGCTGCTGTTGCCGCAGAGCAGGAGGCTCACGTTGCTGCCGCCGCCGTGGCCGCCGCCGCCCAGCTCGGTCTCCTCCGCCGCCATCGTCTGCAGGTCGAGAAGTGCCATGGTGATCATTCCTCTCGGTAGTGGAACGGGATGGTGCCGCGGCCCGCCCGAAGGGTGGGCCGATTCTGCCTCGGTCCGTGAAGAACGGGACCGGCTTCAGGGCCGCCGAGGCGGCGGGAGGAAGGGCAGATGCACGGGATGGTCGTGCAGGGAGCTGCCCAGTGCGAGCAGGCAACCGGCGGTGCCGGTGCCCAGGTCCATGGAGAGCCGCATCATCTGGTCGCCGGCGAAGGCGAGTTCGCCCCGGTAGGGGATCGCGCCCCAGGAGAGCGTGTCGGCCAACCGGCGCAGGTCGGCGGCACGTGTGTCGGGTGTGTGGGGTTCATCGGGTGTGTGATGTTCGTCGGCGGTGGTGCGGCTCAGGTGCAGGATCATCCCCGCGGTGCCCCGGAACAGGCCGGGGTGGGCGTAGAACCGGGCCCGGGCGGCCCGGGCGATCTCCAGCCGGGCGGCGGCGAATTGCTCGTCGGGTCGGTGCGCGAGGCAGTCGTCGAGGACCATGGCGATGCCGATGCTGCCGGCGCCGAGGTAGGGCATCGTACGGCGGCCCTCGCTCACGTGCAGGGCGCCGCCGATGGCGACCACACAGCGGGCCAGGTCACTGCGCAGCGCGTCCGCGGCGGCGTCCAACAGGCCCGGGTCGCGCAGCCGTTCGTACAGGCGCAGGAAGAGGAGGGCGCCGCCGGTGGCGCCGTACAGGAGGCCGGCTCGGGTCGGCGGGGGGCCGGTGCGGATTCGGTCGGCGACCTGTTCGGCCCAGGCCAACGCCCGATCGTGCAGAGCGTGTTCGCCGGTGGTGCGGGCGAGGTCGTCCAGCGCGAGGGCGAGTCCGGCCAGTCCGCTGTGCAGGTCCACGCCGAGGCCGTGCCGGTTCTGACCGAGGATCAGGTCGACCAGGTCGAGGGCGCGATCGCGGTGACCCAGGCGCTCCATCATCCAGGCCACGCCGGACAGGCCGTCGTAGAAGCCGGGTGGGTTGCCGGCGGGCGGGTTCTTGGTCGCGCGCAACAGCCATTCCTCGCCCGCCGGGTGGCGTTCGGCGCCGGTCTCGGCCAGCGCGTACAGCACGCCGGCGGCCCCGGAGCCGAGGCACGCCCCGCCGCCCGGGACGGCGAACTGGGCGATGTCGCCCGGGTAGCAGCGGTCCTCGCGGTCGGGGGTGGCGGACAGGATGATCGCCCGGGCCATCGAGTCGCGGCTGCGCGGCCAGTCGGCGAGGGCTACGGGGAGGTAGCCGTCAGAGGCGGTGGGCGAACTGTTGGACGTGGTGGTCCCCACCCGGTTCGGCCCGGGGGTCGAGGCGTCGGCGCGGGCGTGTTCGGGCTTGGGGATGTCGGCGCGGGCGTGCTCGGGGGGCGTACCGGATCCCCGCTCGGGAGGCGTACCGGATTCGCGTTCGGGTGCCGGGTCGTACCCGCGCAGGATCTCCTCGACCGCCGGGTCCAGCCAGCCGGCCGGGATCGGGAACTCCGCGAGCGCGACCTGGGCCAGGTGCCGTGCCTTGTTCCGGTCCACCGCGAACAGGCTGGTGAGCGGCAGGAACAGGGCGATCCGCAGACAGGCGAGCGCATAGCGGTCGATGTCGAAGCCGCGTCGGTCGGCGGGCGCCACGAAGCCGGGGCTGGCAACCACCTGACGGCGCGTGTCGTCGTCGATGGCGGCGGCCTCGAAGTCGAGGAGTGTGACCGACTGTTCGTCCTCGGGGATCATGATGTTGAACAGGTGCAGGTCGTTGAAGACCACGCCCCGCGCGTGGATCGCCTCGACGGCGTCGGCCACGAGGCCGTAGATCCGCATGGCCCACGCGGTGTAGTCGGCCAGGGACTCCGGCGTGGGGTCGGTCTCGATCAGCGGGTGGCGGAGTGCGAAGAGGGTGTTCAGCGGGCGGCCCTCGACGAACTCCAGGACCAGGAACCGGTGATCGCCGAGGGTGAACCAGTCGCGCACCTCGGGTGTGCAGGCCAGTCCGCTCAACCGGCGCAGGGCGTCGCGCTCGCGTTCGAGGCGGGTGACCGCGTCCGCGCCGTCGGCGCCCAGTCCGGCGTGCGGGCGGGCCTCCTTGAGGACGACCTGCTCGTCGGTGCGCGGATCCCGGCCCAGGTAGACCCCGCCGCCGTTGGAGAAGTGCAGCGCACGCTCGATCCGGTACGGGAGTTCGCCGACCGTGGTCGCGGTGCGGGCGGCCAGGTGGGGCTCCAGGAACGCGGGCAGATCCAGCCACGGCGGTACCTGGAACGTGGGTTCGCGCCGGTCCGGGACGAGCGTGCCGGTGTCGTCCTCGATCGCCGGACACAACTCGCCGCGCGCATCGCGGCAGTTGCGCTCGGTGAAGCTGCCGTAGCGCAGGAACACCGGTCCCTCGCCCCAGCGCAGATCGCTAAGGATGTACGGCCCCGGCTCGCCGGCCAGACGGGCGGACAGCTCCTCCGCGACCACGCGACACTGCTCGTCGTCGGCGGGGTAGACGGTGACGAACTTGCCGCTGGCCGCGCGGTCGGCGTACTTGCCGTTGCGGTTGTGCAGCAGATACGGGCTCGGCATGCACTTGAACGCGATGCCGCGCGGGATGCAGTAGTCCCAGACGACGGTCAACACCCGCTCGGCATTGGCGTGTACGGCGGAGATGTGGATCTTCCAGCCCTGCTCCGGCAGTTCGCACGGATCGGGCCGGAACGCGAGCCAGTCACCGGAGGGATTGCGCAGCCAGCCGTCGGGGAGTTCGCGGTTCAGCGTGGCGTAGTGCGTGGCCAGGCCGGCGTCGTCCGCGCGCAGCCGATACGGCGCGTCGTAGAACAGCCGATCGGCGTCGCAGAAGACCGCGTATCCCTGATTCATCGCACTCCTATTCCATCCGGAAGCCCGGGTGCCAACCGGAACACTGCCGGCGCCCCGAGGCCGCCGAAAGTCGCATTCGTCATCAATGCGGAGTGAGGAATTCATGGGTGAGGGTGTGATGAATTCATGGACAAATCGGGCGAGCTGCTGGGTGAGTGGGGGTGATGTGCAAGCGGCTGGGCCGGGCCGCGAAGGCGGGCTCGGGGCTGCTACCGGCGAGTACGCGTCCGGGTGGGGAGTGGGGTGGACGTGGGGAGGGGGTGGGGCTGTGGCGACGGCGGGGGTGGGGGCGCGCCGGTGGTGGCGGGGGTACCGTGACGGTGCTGCGGTGCGGTGCTGCGACGCGGCGGTTGGGCGGGCGGGGGCGTTATCCGCGAACCGGGGGCACCGGCCGGGGTCGGGTCGAGTCCGCCAGTGGCCTTCCCGAGTGGGTCGGTGTTTGCGGTGGGGGTTGCCTCTCGGTCGGGTGGTGCCGGTGCGGGGTCGGTCGGAGTCGCCGGGTCGGCCGCCGCCGGCGTGCGGGGCTCCGGGACCCAGGGATCCCGACGAGACGGGCGCGTTGCTCACCGAAAACCGGCCGGCAGCGGCGGGGAGGGTGGGCGCTTGGGTCGTCCGCCGGCGGTCCTTCCCGGGTGGGTCGGGCGTTCCCGGCGGTCGTTGCGCCTTGGGTTGCGGGTGCCTGGTGCGGGGCTGGTCGGAGTCGCCGGGTTGGCCGCCGCCGGCGTGCGGGGCCCTCCGGGGCCGGCCTGGGGATGGTGGCGGGACGTGCTTGTTGGTCGGGGGAACCGGCTGGTGGTAGCGGGGAGAGTGGGGGTGCGGTTGCCCCCGCCAGGGGCCTTTCCGGGTGGGTCGGGCGTTTGTGGCGGGGGTGCGTCTCGGCTGGGTGGGGCCGGGTTTGGGTGGCTTTGGGTGGCCGATTGTGGAGGGCTTTTTGGGTTGGAACGGCCGCGTGGGGTCAGGGTTCAGTGGGTGGTGGGGGTGAATCTGACCGGGGTGCCCGGGGTTGCTTGGGCGGCGGCGGGTAGGTGTTCCTCTGGGACGACGCCGATTACCGGGTAGCCGCCGGTGACCGGGTGGTCGGCCAGGAACAGGACCGGGCGGCCGTCGGGCGGGACCTGTACCGCGCCCAACACCATGCCCTCGCTGGGGAGTTCGTCGGTGCGTGCCCAGGTCAGGGCGGGGCCGTCGGTGCGTAGTCCGATGCGGTTGCTTGCCGAGGCCACGGTGTAGTGGGCGGCGCCGAGGGAGTTACGGGCGGCCTCGGTGAACCAGTCCTGCCGGGGGCCGAGTACCAGGGGGAGCACCAGTTCGGTGGGCGGGCCCGATCGGCGGTGGACGTCCGCGCCCGGTGGGGCGGGGCCGGTGGGCTCGCCGAGTGGGAGCAGGTCGCCGTCGGCGAGTGGGGGCGGGCCGAGTCCGGACAGGAGGTCGGTGGATCGGCTGCCCAGGACCGGTTCGACCGCCACGCCGCCGGCGAGTGCCACGTACGTGCGCAGGCCGGCGGTGGCCGGGCCGACCTCGAGGACGGCGCCGGCCGGCACCCGGATCGCCGCGCCCCAGGCGACGGGGCGACCGGCGACGCGGACCGGGCAGGGTGCGCCGACCACCGCGGCCACGGTGGTTCGGCGCACCCGCACGGCGGTGCCCGTCAGAGTGGTCTCCAGGGTTGCCGCCTCGGGGGGATTGCCGACCAGGCGATTGGCGAGGCGGTGGGCCGGCTGATCGAGTGCGCCCGAGCGTGGCACTCCCAGGTGTGCGAAGCCGATTCGCCCCAGGTCCTGGACGGTGGTGAGCGCGCCGGCTCGCATAACCTCGATCGTGCGTGATGCGTCACTCACGTGGGTGGCCCGAGGCCTCTCCGACCCCGGATCGCGCTGCGCCGCCTCACCGCGACCGGCCTCCCGCCGGCGAGCCTCGCCCCGACCCGTCTCGCCCCGGCGCGGCTTGTCCCGCTCCGCCCGCCTGGCCTCGGTTCCGCCCACGCCGCCGCGTCCCGTGCTCACGGCCCCACCGCCACGAAGCGGACGCGGACACCGGGAGCGAACAGCGCGGCCGGCTCGCGGTCGGCGTCCCACAGGACCGCGTCGGTGCTGCCGACCAGTTGCCAGCCGCCGGGCGACGAGCGCGGATATACGCCCGCGTACTCCCCGGCGAAGCCCACCGAGCCGACCGGGACCGCAGTGCGCGGGGTGGCCCGGCGGGCCAGGTGATAGCGCTCGGGCAGGCCGGTCAGATAGCCGAAACCGGGCGCGAAGCCGCAGAACGCCACCCGGAAGGTGATCGCCCCGACGATCTCGGGGATGCGCTCGACCGGCTCGCGCCACAGTTCGGCGATCTCGGCCAGGTCCGGCCCGTCGTAGCGGACCGCGATCTCGATGTGTTCGCCCGCCTCCGGCGACAGCGGCGGGATGCGCCAGCCCGTGACGTCCGCGGCCAGCGCGGCGGGGTCGGCGAGCCCGTCGAGCAGGACGGTGCGGGCCGCCGGGACGATCTCCCGGACGGCCGGCAGCGTACCCGCCGCGCGCCGGCGCAGCAGTTCGGCGTGCAGTGCCTCGGCCCGGTCGGCCGTGTCCACCTCCAGGAGCAGTGCGTGTCGGCCCACCGGCAAGGTCCTCACGCGAACGGCTCCAGGGACACATCGGCGGCCAGCAGCGCGCGGCGGACCCGCAGCGCCGACTCGGCCGCGCCCGGGGTGTCGCCGTGCAGGCACAGCGACCGGGCCGAGACGGCGACCCGCTCTCCAGTGATGGCGACGACGGCGCCCTCACGCGCCATCGTCAACGAGCGGGCCACGACCCGGTCGCCGTCGTGAACGACGGCACCGGGTTCCGCGCGCGGCACCAGGGTGCCCCGCGCGGTGTATGCGCGGTCCGCGAACGCCTCGGGCACACAAGGCAGTTCGGCGGACTCGGCGGCTTCGAGCAGGCGCGAGCCCGGCAGCCCCAGGACCGGCAACGCGCCGCCGGCCAGGAGTACGCCGCCCACCACCGCGCCGGCCTGATCGGCATCCCACACGGTGCGGTTGTACAGCGCCCCGTGCGGCTTGACATAGGACACGCGCGAACCGGCGGCGCGCGCGAACACCTCCAACGCGCCGATCTGGTAAGCGACTTCGGCGGCCAGTTCGGCGGCGGGCACGTCCATCGCCCGGCGCCCGAAGCCGGCCAGGTCGCGGTAGGAGACCTGCGCGCCGATCCGCACACCGCGCTCGGCGGCCAGCTCGCACACCCGGCGCATGGTGACCGGATCCCCGGCATGGAAGCCGCACGCGACGTTGGCACTGGTGACCACGGAGAGCAACGCCTCGTCGTCGGTGAGCTGCCACCGCCCGAAGCCCTCGCCGAGATCGGCGTTGAGGTCGATCACGACGGAGTCCGAGTCCTCGCCCGTCGGGGCCGCGTCGGCGTTCACGCTCATGCGCCGTCCATTCGCATCGCGGTGCAGATCATCTCGCACGCGTCGTCGAGATACCGGTCCAGAACCACCGTCGCGCCGTCGAAGTCGCCGCCCGCGAGCAGGTCCACGATCTCCCGGTTGCGCCGCAGAAACGGTTCGTGCAGCGCTCTCGCCGAGGGCATGGCCAGGAAGGCCAGGCGCAGTTCGGCGATCAGGCGGGTCATGTACTCGTCGAGCCGCGGACTGCCCGCGAGCGCCACCAGGGCCCGGTGGAAACGCAGGTCGGCGGTGCCCACCTCGGCCCAGTCACCCGCCTCGGCCGCCGCCTCGCCGCCCGCGACCGCGGCGTGCAGGGCCGCGATCCGCTCCGGCGCCGCCGTACAGACCGCCCGCAGGCCGGTGCCTTCGAGGGCGCGTCGGACGGCGTAGATGTCGGTCACGTCGTCGGGGTCGAGCATCCGGACGAAGACGCCCCGGTTCATCTCGTGCACCACCAGGCGATTGTCGACCAGCGTGCGGAACGCCTCGCGCAGCGTGTTGCGGGAGACGCCGAGGGCGGCGCCCAAGGCCTGTTCGGAGAGCCGGGTGCCGGGTGGCAGGGCGCCCTCGGCGATCCGATCCCGCAACACCTCCGCGACGCGCTGCGCGGTGCCGGCGCGACCGAGGAGGTCGCGGTCGGCGGCCAGACGGCTGAGTGTATCGTCGCCGGAAGTCCGGGCAAGGTCGACATCTTGGGTCATACGGTGGAGTCCCCCAGAGTGCGACGAGCGGTGCGGGAGGAGTACACCAATTTCCCGCGCCGTTCACAAGGTCTTGTGGGATTGTTCAACAATAGCCTAGCCTCCTCGGCACCTCCTCGTCCCCACTGTTCGAGGACCCGAGCGTGGAAGGCTGCGCAATGATTGTGCTCCTCGGCGTCCTACTGGTGATCGTAGGGTTCGCCACCCGACGCAACCCCCTGTTGGTGGTCGGTGTCTCCGGTGTGGCCACCGGCCTGCTGGGCGACCTGTCGCCGCGTGAAGTGCTGGCCGCCTTCGGCAACGGCTTCGCGTCCAGTCGCGGCGTGACGATCTTCGCCATCACCCTGCCCGTCATCGGGCTCCTGGAACGCAACGGCCTCCAGGAACAGGCCCGTACGCTGATCGCGCGCTTCGGCAAGTTGACCACCGGCCGCTTCCTGGTGCTCTACCTGGGACTGCGGCAAATCACCGCCGCCGTGGGCCTGGTCAGCCTGGGCGGCCCGGCCCAGACGGTGCGCCCGCTCGTGGTGCCGATGGCCGAGGGCGCCGCCGAGCGCAGCCACGGCCCGCTGCCCGAGAAGACGCGCGAGAAGATCCGCTCGCACTCGGCGGGCGCGGACAACGTCGGCCTGTTCTTCGGTGAGGACTGCTTCCTGGCGGTCGGTTCCATCCTGCTGATCACGGGCTTCGTGAACACCACGTACCACCAGCACATCGAGCCGCTGCACGTGGCGCTGTGGGCGATCCCCACCGCCGTCTTCGCGTTCCTCATCCACGGCGCCCGACTGCTGCGCCTGGACCGCACGTTGGCCCGCGACTTCGCCGCGGCGCCGGCCGGTGCGGGGGCCGTCCCCGCCATGGCGTCCGCCGTCGACTCCGCCGCCGAGGGGACGCTCAAGTGATCAAGGTCGAATGGTTCTTCTGGCTGGTCGGCGCCGTCTTCCTGGTGATGGCCGCGCAGATGCTGGTGGATCGCAGCAATCCCAAGCGCTTCGGCAGCGCCGCGTTCTGGGGCCTGCTCGGCGCGGGTTTCATCTACAGCACCCGGGTCGTGGAGAAGACCTCCCCGGCCGAACCGCTGGGCGTGGCCGTGCTGGTGATGGTCTGTCTGGCCGGCTTCGGCTTCACCGGCAAGGGCACCGTGCCCACCACCAGCCGTGAGCAGCGGGTCGCCATCGCGTCCCGGCTCGGCAGCCGCATCTTCATCCCGGCACTGACCATCCCGGTGGTGGCGATGGTGTGCGCGGTGTTCGTGAAGAAGTGGCACATGGGTACCGAACCGGTGCTGCAGAAGGGCAGCGAGACCATCCTCGGGCTCGGCGTCGGCGCTATCGTCGCGCTCGTCGTGGGCATGCTGGTGGTCCGCGAGAAGCGGATCAGCGTGCCCGTGCACGAGGGCCGGTCGATGCTGGAGGCGATGGGCTGGGCCTTGCTGCTGCCCCAACTGCTGGCCACGCTCGGCTCGATCTTCCAGGTGTCGGGTGTCGGCAAGCAGGTCGGCGTGATCACCTCGAAGGTGCTGCCGGACGGCAAGATCTACGTCGCGGTGATCGTGTACTGCCTGGGCATGTTCCTGTTCACCATGATCATGGGCAACGCCTTCGCCGCCTTCCCGGTGATGACCGCGGCGATCGGCTGGCCGGTGCTGGTGGTCGAGGGCGGCGGCGACCCGGCCGTGGTGCTCGCGCTCGGGATGCTCGCCGGCTTCTGCGGCACGCTGTGCACACCGATGGCGGCCAACTTCAACATCGTGCCTGCGGCGTTGCTCGGGCTCAAGGACCAATACGGGCCGATCAAGGCGCAGTTGCCGACGGCGGGTGCGTTGCTCGTGGTCAACATCGGCATCATGTCGGCCTTCGCGTTCTGACCTCGCGTTTCGAGGTTTTGCGTTCCGGCTTGGCGTTTCGTTCTCGCGTTTTGTTCTCGCGATTCGTTCTCGCGTTCCGATCGGGCCCTTTCGTCACCCGCTTTGCTCCGCCGTTTCAGGAGGCATCACCGATGACCCGCGTACTCCTCACCGGATTCGACACTTTCGCCGGCGAGGCGAGCAATCCGTCGTGGGAGGCGGTGCGACTGGTAGCGGCGGAGCCCGGGGCCGCGGCGGACCTGGAGGTGACGGCGGTGCGGTTGTCCTGTGTATATGGGACCGCGCTCGACGAACTGCGGTCCGCCGTGGAGCGGGTCGACCCGGACCTGGTGGTGTGCGTGGGCCAGGCCGGCGGCCGGCCGGACGTCACGGTGGAGCGGATCGCGATCAACGTCGACGACGCCCGCATCCCGGACAACGCCGGCCGGCAGCCGATCGACGTCCCCATCGTCGAGACCGGGCCCGCCGCCTACTTCGCCGGCCTGCCGATCAAGGCGTGCGTCGCGGCGGCGCGCGCGGCGGGTGTACCGGCGTCGGTGTCCTCGACGGCGGGCACCTTCGTCTGCAACCACGTCTTCTACGGCCTGATGCACCTGATCGCCACCGAACGGGCCACCACCCGGGGCGGCTTCGTACACGTCCCCTTCGCCTCCGAGCAGGTGGCCGACCGTGCCGTCGCCTCGCTCCCGCTGCCCGCCATCGCCGACGCGCTGCGGGCGATCGTGACCACCGCCGCCATCCGTACCACCGACATCACCGCCCAGGGCGGAAGCACCCACTGACGCTTCCGGACCCGAGCCGTCGCGGCGTCATCCCACACACGGGGGTGGGATGCCGCCGCGACGGCGCGGGCGGGCACGCCGCAGGTCACCCGTTCGGGTAGACGGGGGCGGAAATGTGTCTCCGGTTCGTCGGGGCCGTGTGGGCGGGGAAACCGGGAATCCCATGCTTACGGAGCGTGGCTGTTCGGCCCCGTTTCGGGTGATTTCGGCGTGCGCGAGGGTACCCGCCCGGCTTACCTGGAAGTCGCGAGCACGGCTGTCCCAGCGGTAGGTCGCTATCGCGTCCGCGCTCGCCGGAGGTTCCATCATGCGTTCGATCCACAGGCTGCTCGGTCCGCCGTTGCTCGGCGCGAGTCTCGCCCTGGCCGCCCCGGCGCTCGCCTATGCCGCCGCACCGGCCTCGTCCCAGAGCAATCCGGCGGAGTGCGCAAAGGCGGTCGCCGACGCCGCGAAAGCGCAACTGGCGTACGACGCGGCCGTCGCCGACTACGGCAAGCACACCGCCACGGCCGCCGGCCGGCCCGACAAGTCCCACCAGGACCAACTCGAACGCGCCAAGAACGAGATGACCACCACCGCCTCGAACGCCGCCAAGCAGTGCCCGGACGCCACGGCCGCAGACGCCAAGGGTGCAGACGCGAAGGGTGCAGACGCCAAGGGTGCGGATGGCAAGGCCGCCGACGGCAAGGGCGCGGACGGCAAGGGCGCGGATGGCAAGGGTGCGGACGGCAAGCCCGAGTCGGCGCATGGCAACGCCCCCGGCCACGAGGACGCACACGCCGCAGCCCCCTCGGGCAGCATGCACACCGGCGCGGGCGGTACGTCCGACGGATCCGGCGACACCGACACCAACGCCGACATCGCCCTCGGCGCAGGCCTGTTCGCCGCCGGCGCGGGCCTGATCGTGCTGCACCGCCGCCGCAACGCCGGCAACCCCTGACCCCCACGCACCAGGTGCCCGCGCCGCCCGACCCACATCGGCGACGCGGGCACTCGGACGGCCACGGACGAGGGGGCGCGGCGGGCGCAGCGGCGGGCGGGGGCGCGACCCGGCGACGGCGCGGCCCGCGTTCGTGCCATCGATGGCGCTTCGCGCGCTTGCCGCCGGGGTCCGCGCCACCGGCGATGCTCTGCCCATTCGACTCGGCGGGCGTGCGCTGCCGACGTCGTGTGTTTCACCCACCTGCGCCCCGTCGACCATGTGTCGCTCCCTCACGTCAGTGAGTCGGCGCCACCACCGGCGGCGTGTGACGTCGGGCATCACCAGCAGCCCCGGGTCGATGTCGACCCACCTCGATCGCAGTGGCGGGAGGTTCGGTGGAGTCAGAAGTCGTCGCCGAGGAGCGTGTGGCGAAGCGGGGGATCGGGCCGGTCGGGGCGGGGGTGGTGGCGATATGTCTGGGGGTCGCGCTGCTCGTCAACGGCACCGGGACTCCGGGGCCGCCGCCGCAGCCCGGTGTCGCGGACGTGTACCCGGACGAGGCCCGACCCGCGCCGCAAGATCCGCCGCCGCTCGCCCCGCTGCCCGCCGCCGCGCCGACCCGCGTGCGGATCCCGGCCATCGGCGTGGACGCCCCACTGACCGGCCTGGACCTGGAGAGCAGCGGCAGGCTCGCGGCCCCGCCGACCGACGAGCCCAACCTCGCGGGCTGGTATCGAAGGGGCACGTCGCCCGGCTCCGGCGGCACCGCGATCGTGGCCGGACACGTGGACACCGACCAGGGCCCGGCCGTCTTCTACCACCTCGGGGCGCTGCATCGCGGCAACACGGTCGAGGTCGATCGCGCCGACGGCGGCACCGCGGTCTTCACGATCGACGCGATCGAGGTCTACCGCGCCGAGCACTTCCCGGACCGACGGGTCTACGGCGCCACCAAGACAGCGGAACTCCGCCTGATCACCTGCGGCGCCGGCTTCGACCAAACCACACGGCGCTACATGGGCAACGTGGTCGCCTTCGCCCACCTCACCAGCCACCACACATAACTGCCGGCGGAAGGGAACCACGCCCGCCGACGAAGCACCGCCCGGCAATCACCCACGGCAGCGGTTCGACCCGGCCGAACAGCGCCGCTCGGGCAGCGTGACGGCCTTCACCCACCGCACCGACCACCACGTGTGCAGCCGCCGGCGGGGAGGGGACCACGGCCCGTCGATGGAGCGCCGCCCGGTGATCCCTCGCGGCGGTGGTTCGACCCGGCGGAGCAGCGCTTCCTGGGCCGCGTGATGGGCTTCACCCCCTCGCCCGCCACCACGCGTAGCCGCCGCTGGAGTCATGGAGTTTCCTGCCGGCGCGGTGACGCCCCAAGGGTCACCTGCTGCGGCGGCCGGCAGCGGGGGAGCGGGTGGGTGGTCGGGTCGGGTTCTCCGGGTGCCTTCCTGGGTGGATCGGGGTGTTTCGGGGGTGTTTGAAGGGGTGTTGGGGTTCGTGACCGGATCGCGGTGGGTGGTTGTGGGCGTCGAGCTTCGGTGACCTGCGGTTTTGTGTGGTTGGGGTGGAAAGTCGGGCGTCGAGTGCCGGTTTCGTGTGCTCCGGCCTCTTGCACCGTCGCTGTGGAGACCGAAATTGCCCGGTCGGGGTCGGGCTTCGATTGCTGCGACCTCGCGGAGGTCGTTGAGACCACCGAAAGTGCCCAGCGAGGTCGAAACCGGATCCCGAGGCGCTCGAAACGGCTTCTCTTCCCGTTGACCTGCGGTTTTCTCTCGCGCCGAGACCACGGCACTTCACGCCGTCCGGTTTGGTGAACTCCCGCCCCCCAATACGTCCATCGCACCTCGTCCGGTTGTAGTTACCGTCATAGGCACTCGACCTGCCGGTCTGTTGCCGCAGGCCGAGAGCGCTGGTGGACGGATCCAGCCCGTCCGGCGTTTGAGGACGAGTGGGCCGCAGGCCGGTTGCCGGGCTTGTCGGCCGAGGTTGCGGCGACTGGCGAATACATTCGGCTCGTTCGGCGTCCCAGGGCAACCGGGTTGCAGGTTGGTGGGCGGCCCGGTTGCGGTTCGCGGGGGAGTGCGATCGCCTTCGGCTTGGCCGTGGTTGAGGGCGGGCGGGCCGCAGGTGGGTGGGCAACGGCTGCGGTCCGCTTTGGGGTGCGATCGCCCTCGGCCCGGCCGTGGTTGAGATCCGGTGGGCCGCAGGTGGGTGGGCGATGGCTGTGGCTTCGTCCGCAGTGCGCGTGCCATCGGTCCGGCCGGTGTTCGAGGCCGATCGGTTGTCGGGTGGCGTGTGGGTGTTCGAGTCCAATTGGACCGACTGATGCCACCGCGCCCCGACGGCGGGTGGGCCGTCGGGGCGTTGTGGTGCGAGATCGTCCGGGTGTGGGAGGTCAGTGGGCCGCCGCTGCGCAGGTGGGGGCGGGCTCGGCCGACGCCGGTTGGGCTTCGCCGCCCTCCGGGCTCGCAGCCTCGGCGGCCACTGCCCCGGCGGCCATGGCCCCCGTGCCCTCGCTCTGGGCGTCCACGATCCTCGCGCCCACGGCGCCTTCGGCGCCTGCGCGCTTGCCCTCGCTGTCGGCCTTGGCGCTCTCGGCCATGGTGCCCACCACCCCTGTGGCCACGCTCATGTCGCTCTGGGCGCCCGCGGCCACGATGCCCACCGCGCCTGCGGCCACAGTGCCCATGGCTTTCACGCTTTCGGCCACGGCGCCCACGGTCCCCGCCACCTCTGCTCCCGTGCCCTCGCTCTCGGCCTCTGCCCCCGCCCCAGTCCCCGTGGCCTCCGTTCCCGTGCCTGCGCCCTTGGCCCCCGCCCCTGCGCGCTTGGCCCCCGCGCCCGCGCCTGCGCCCTCGGCCCCGGCGCCTGCGCGCTTGGCCTCCGCGCCTGCGCCCTCGGCCCCGGCGCCTGCGCGCTTGGCCTCCGCGCCTGCGCCCTCGGCCTCCGCGCCCGTGGCCTCCCCGGGGTCGGTCTGGTTGCGGATCAGGAGTAGGGCGAGGGCGGCGGCCAGGATGCAGGCTGCGGCGGTCCAGAAGCCGGCGGACATTGCCGTGGTGAAGGCCTCGCGGGCGGTGTTCGCCAGGTGGTGGTCGCCGGCGGTGTCGGCCATGGCGAGTGCGTCCGAGATCGACTGCTTGGCCTGTTCGGGGGCCGTGTCGGGCATGGCGCCGGTGTAGGTGCCGGACAGGATGCTGCCGAGGACGGCCACTCCGAGCGCCGCGCCCGCCTGCTGCACCGTGTCGTTGAGCGCCGAGCCGACGCCGGCGTGCTCGGCCGGTACCGCGCCCATCAGCGCCGCCGTCGCCGCGGGCATCGCCAGCCCGCTGCCGATTCCGATCAGCACGGTCGCGGCGGAGAGCAGTGCGAAGCCGGCCTCCGACGGCAGGCTCGCCACGGTGCCGAAGCCGACCGCGATGACCACCAGGCCGACCGCCGTCATCGGCCGGTTGCCGATCCTGTTGCCGAGCGTGGCGCCGATGCCGTTGAACAACAGCGACGCGACCGCCATCGGGGCGAAGGCCAGACCGGTCCTGCTCGGCGAATAGCCCAGCACGAACTGGAGGTACTGGGTCAGGATCAACATCAGCCCGCCGTTGGCGAACGTCAGCAGGACCAGCGAGAAACCGGCACCGCTGAACACCCGGTTCCGAAACAGCGCGAGCGGGACCATCGGGTGCGCGGTACGGGTCTCCCAGAAGCCGAACGCCACCAGCACGACGACCGCGACCACGAGCGAGATCCGCGTACCCGGGTGGGACAGACCACCGTTGGCCGACTCGATGATCGTCCACACCAGCGCGGTCATGCCGACCATCGACAGCACCATGCCCAGCGGGTCGGACTTGCGCCACGGCCCCTTCGACTCCGGCATCAGCACGAGCGCGGCGATGATCGCGACGATCGCGATCGGCACGTTGATCAGGAACACCGCGCCCCACCAGAAGTGCGCGATCAGCACGCCGCCGACCACCGGCCCGCCGACCAGACCCACCATGGCCACCGCACTCCACGCGGTGATCGCCTTCCGCCGCTCCTCGTCGTCGAACACGGTGATCAGGATCGAGAGCGTGCTCGGCATGATCAGCGCCCCGCCGACGCCCATCAGTACCCGACCGGCGATCAGCTGCTCCGGGTTGGCGGCGAAGGTCGCGGCCAGCGAGGGTACCCGCTTGGGCGCGGGGGCCAGCTCGCTGTACCGGCACGTGGCCAACAAGGACGAGCTGATCGAGCTGGTCGTCGACGAGGTCTACGGCGAGTTGACCGTGCCGGATCCGGGGGATCCGGCGAACTGGCTTGCCGCGATCGGGAGTTGCGCGTACAGCGTGCGCGCGATGGTGCTGCGCCATCCCTGGGTGGCGGCGGTGCTCGGCCAGGTGGGACTGGCCTACCTGGGGCCGAACGTGATTCGGCTGTCCGAGCGCATGCTCGCCGTGGTCGAGGGCGCGGGCTTCGCCGTCGAGGAGAGCGATCAGGCGATGAGTACGGTCCTGGCCTATGTGATCGGGATGGCCACCAGCGAGGGGGCCTACCTGGCCATGCTCGCCCGCAGCGGTCGGACCGAACAGGAATTGATGGAGAGCCTGCAACCCAGCGCCGAGGAGGCGATGCGCGACCATCCCCGGGTCCGGGAGAGCCAGTCGGCGATGCGCGGCAGGGATCCCGAGCAACTGCGCGAGGCGAACTTCGACTACGGCCTCCAGCGCATGCTGGACGGCCTGGCGGTCCGCCTCGAACTCTCGCAACCGGCTGATCCACGAGGGAGTTCGCGGCGGCCGGTGAACCCGCCGCGCCGGACGCAGGGCCCGTCGGGGCGGGTGCCGGAGCCGCCGGCGGGCGGCGGACGGGGGTCGGGTTCCGGCGGCTATCCTGGCCGCTCCGGCCTCGGGTCGAGCGGGCCGGGAATCGTACTCCTGGTCGCTCGGCCGGTCTGGGGAACCCCTTGTCGTCGTTACCGTCGTCGGCGGACATCAAGTCCGAGCAGATCGCCGCGGAGATCCGCGACGCGATCCGGCTCGGCACACTCCAACGCGGGACGCTGTACTCCGCGCGGGAGTTGGGCGAACGGTTCGGTGCCTCCCGGACGCCGGTACGGGAGGCCCTGCTCAAACTGGCGGACCTGGGACTGGTCCGGATCGAACGCAACCGCGGCGCGCGCGTGCTCGGCCCGGACGGGCGCGGCGTGGTCGAACTGTGCAGCCTGCGCGTGTTGTTGGAGCCGCCGGCGTGCCGCAGCGCCGCGGCGGTGATGACCACCCGCGACGACGAGGAACTGGCCGCCCAACTGGCGATCATGGCGGCGCACCCCGACGCCGGCCCCGAGTACTTCGCCGCCGACGAGAAGCTGCACGATGTGATCCTGCGGGCCGGCGGAAACCGGCGACTGGCCAAGTTCGTCGGCGAGTTGCGTCAGACGTTGGCACTGGACGGGCGGCTCAGCGTACCCAGGTACCAGTCGGTGGAGACCGCGCTCCGGGAGCACACCGACATCGTCGAGGCACTGCGCCGGCGCGACGGGGTGGCCGCGGAGAGCGCGATGCGCAAACACGTCGTGCGCTCGGGGGAGTTGCTGGTGGCCAACACCGGCGAGGACAGCTGGGGTCTGGTCGCGGAATGGCGCCGCTGGGTGGGAATCGCGGGGACGACGGGCGAGCGCCCGCTGTTCTGATCGGGGGTATGCCCCCGGCTCGGTCTTCGTCGACCGCATCTCCGCATCCGATCCGCGCCTGCCGGTCGGCGGGGTCGACGTCCGGGCAAGC
>NZ_JBSHGZ010000045.1:0-83682 GCF_053618075.1 Embleya sp. NPDC055664 | reverse complement strand
CCGGGCCCGCCGGCGCGTGCCCGGCCGGAGGTCGGGGTCACCATGGCCCGATTGGCGGGATCGGCCCCGGGCCGGGGCGGGCGATGCCGCGGTCAGCCGGTCGCGCGGGCCGCGCCGACGATGACCCGGTAGACCGCGTCGGGATGCGACATCATCACCACGTGCGAGGAGTCGATCTCCTGCACCGTGCTGTTCGCGCGCCGGGCCATGAAGCGCTGCGCGTCCGGGGGGATGACCTTGTCCCCGCGCGGGATCAGGTACCAGGACGGCAGGGTCTTCCAGGCCGGGGCGCCGCTGCCGCCGGACAGCCCCTCGACGCTGCCCGGCCGCTGCGCTGCGGCCATCACCCGGGTCTGGGACGCGGGCAGATCGGCGGCGAACACGGCGCGGAACTTGTCCGCCTTGATGTAGCCGTCATGACCGTACTTGCCGTCGCCGAGCGGGTACTGCTTCACGTCCAGCGCCGCGCCGAGCTCGCTGCCCGGGAACCGCGTCGCGATGCCGAGCGGGGTCTCGCCCTCGTCGAGCGCGAAAGCGCCCAGGTAGACCAGGGCCTTGACGTTGGCGTGGCCGCGGGCGGCGTTCGTGATGACCGCGCCGCCGTAGGAGTGTCCGGCCAGGATGACCGGGCCGGTGATGCTGTCGATCACGCTGGAGATGTACGCCGCGTCGGCAGGCAGGTCGCGCAGCGGATTGGCCGGCGCGACGACCGGGTAGCCGGCGCGCTGCAGCCTCTCGATCACCGCGCTGAAGCCCGAGGCGTCGGCGAACACCCCGTGGACCAGGACGACGGTCGGCTTCGGCCCGGAGGGGCGCTTGCTCTCGGAGGACGGATCGCCGTGCGCGACGGCGGCTCCGGTGCCGGCGAGGAGCGCGATCGAGGTGGCGACTATGGCGAGGGTCCGGTGCGAGCGGCGGGACGGCTTCATTGCGTACTCCTGACGTTGGCGAGCCCGACTGGGGTGCTTCGAGACTGCGGGCCCACCGCGGGTCTGCGCGTCGGTCGTCGTACTGCACTTCGGCGGCATGCACGCGGCAAACGGGTGCAGTCAAATGTCGGATGCCAGGACGCTCGAAGCCGACTTAGCGTCAGTTGGCAAGCGGCGCCGCCCCACCGGGGTCCGCGAAGCCGCCCTTCGCCACCACCCCGCACGCCATTCGCGAGAGGAACAGCCATGCCTTTCATCACGACGAACGACGGCACCGAGATCTTCCACAAGGACTGGGGCCAGGGGCAGCCCGTGGTGTTCAGCCACGGCTGGCCGCTCAACGCCGACGCGTGGGACGAGCAGCTCAACCTGGTGGCCGCCCACGGCTACCGCGCCATCGCGCACGACCGCCGCGGCCACGGGCGCTCCTCACAGCCGTGGAACGGCAACGACATGGACACCTACGCCGACGACCTCGCCCAGCTGATCGAGACCCTGGACCTGCGCGACATCGTGCTCGTCGGCCACTCCACCGGCGGCGGCGAGGTCACCCGCTACATGGGCCGGTACGGCACCGACCGGGTCGCCAAGGCGGTCCTGCTCGGCGCCGTCCCGCCGCTGATGCTCAAGACCGACGCCAACCCCGAGGGCCTGCCGATCGAGGTGTTCGACGGCATCCGTGCCGGGGTCTCGGCCGATCGCTCGCAGTTCTACTACGACCTGAGCTTCCCGTTCTACGGCTTCAACCGGGACGGCGCGCAGGTGTCCGAGGGCATCTCCCGCGCGTTCTGGGCGCAGTCCATGCAGGTCGGCATCAAGGGCGCGCTCGACTGCATCAAGGCCTTCTCGGAGACGGACCTGACCGAGGACCTCAAGCGCATCGACGTCCCCACCCTCATCGCCCACGGAGACGACGACCAGATCGTCCCGATCGTCGCGTCGGCGCTGAAGTCGGCCGAACTCGTCAAGGACGCCACGCTCAAGATCTACCCGGGCCGCCCGCACGGCCTGTACGGCGACTTCAAGGACGAGTTCAACGCCGACCTGCTGGCGTTCCTGGCCTCCTGAGCGGCCTCCTCCTCGCACCACCAGGGCAATTCGTGCACGTACGCATCCGCCGGACCGCGACACGTCCGACTCCACCCACCGCCTTCCGTGAGGACTCCTTATGACCGGTACGTCGCCCGACACGATCGTCCTCATCCACGGCTTCTGGGTCACCCCCCGGAGCTGGGAGCACTGGATCACGCACTACAAGGCCCAGGGGTTTCGCGTGCTGGCCCCCGCCTACCCGGGGTTCGAGGCGGAGGTCGAGTCCCTCAACGCCGACCCCACCGCCATCGAGCACCTCGAAGTGGGCGAGATCATCCGCTCGTTGAAGGAAGTCATCCGCGACGTGGGCGCCCCGCCGATCCTCATGGGGCACTCGGCCGGCGGGGTGTTCACGCAGATCCTCCTCGACCACGGCTACGGCGCGTGCGGGGTGGCCATGAACTCCGCACCCACCGAAGGCGTCGCCGTCGCCCCCCTGTCCCAGATCCGCGCCACCTTCCCGATCCTGCGGAACCCCGCCAACCGACACAAGGCCGTCGGCCTCACCTACGACCAGTGGCGCTACACGTTCACCAACACCTTCCCCGAGGACCAGGCCAAGGCGGCGTACGAGCGCTACCACGTGCCCGCCTCCGGGCACGTGTTCTTCGGCAGCGCGCCGGCCAACGTCCGCCCCGGCCACACCGACACCTACGTCGACTACCGCAACCCGGACCGCAAGCCCCTGCTGTTCGTCTCCGGCGAGAACGACCACCTCATGCCGCCCAAGGTCCAGGCATCCAACGCCAAGCACTACAAGGCCTCCGGCACGGTCACCGAACACGTCGTCTTCCCCGGGCGCTCGCACCTGATGCCGGCCCAGGACGGGTGGGAAGAAGTCGCCGACCACGCCCTGGACTGGGCGCTCGCACACGCCTGAACACCAGCGCCGTCGTCGTGACACCGGGCCCGGGGCGCCTGCAGGTCGTGCGCGCCCCGGGCCCGGACCATCCAAGGAGAACCCTGTGAGCGACGTCCGCATCACGCACATCGGCGGGCCGACCGTCCTGATCGAGACCGGCGGTTGGACGCTGCCGACCGACCCGACGTTCGACCCGCCGGGGCGCAGCTACGCGTTCGGCTGAGGCACGTCCTCCCGCAAGGAGACCGGCCCCGCCCTGCCGCCCGCCGAGCTGCCCGAGGTCGACGCCGTGCTGCTGACCCACGACCACCACGCCGACAACCTCGACGACGCCGGCCGTACGGTCGCCGCCGCCGCGCGAACGGTGGTGACCACACCCGCCGGGGCCCGCCGCCTCGGCCCGAACGCCCGCGCACTGGCACCCTGGCAGAGCACCCGGCTGACCGCGCCCGGGCGCCCGGACCTGGAGATCACCGCGACCCCGGCCCGGCACGGGCCGCCGTTGTCCGGGGCGTTCGTCGGCCAGGTCACCGGCTTCGCGCTCACCTGGGAGGGGCAACGCCACGGAGCGCTGTGGATCTCCGGCGACACCGTCCTGTTCGACGGGGTACGCGAGGTCGCCCGCCGCTTCACTGTGGGGACCGCGCTGCTGCACCTGGGCGGCGTGCGCTTTCCCGTCACCGGCCCACTCCGCTACACCGTGACCGCCCGCCAAGCCATGCGCCTGTGCGCCGAACTCCGTCCGCGCACCGCGTTCCCCGTGCACTACGAGGGCCGGCGGCACTTCACCGAAGGCCGCCCCGGCATCGAACGCGCACTCGCCGCCGCCCCCCACGACGTGCGCGACCGGATCCGCCGGCTGCCCCTCGGCGCCCCGCACGACCACGAAGCCTGACACTCCGCCGTACACGGCGCCGACCACCGGAGTACCAATGCCCGACGCACCTTCCCTGCTGCCCGCCCGCGACCGCGACGTCGTCGGCACCGCGCTCCAGGGCACCCTGACCGACCTGCTCCACCTCGCCGCGACCGCCAAACAGGCCCACTGGAACCTGTACGGCCCACGCTTTCGGCCCGTGCACCTCCAACTCGACGACATCGTCGAGACGGCACGAACCCTCGCCGACACCGTGGCCGAACGCGCCGCCACCATCGGATTCGCACCCGACGGCCGCCCGTCCACGACCGCCGATACCGGCGCCTCCGCGGACCTGCCGGCCGGCCCCGTGGCCGACACCGACGTCGTGGCCGCCTTCACTACCGCCGTCGGGGCCTCTTCCGCGCGGATACGCCGACGCATCGCCGACACCGAAGGCCTCGACCCGGTCTCGCAGGACCTCCTCGTCGCCACCGCCGCGGCCCTGGAGAAGCACCACTGGATGCTGCGCGCCGAGAACACCGGCTGACCGGGCGTCATCGCAACCGTGCCGTGCACGGACGGATCGCCACACCGCACCCAACCCGAGTTCGGTCCGAACATCCGGAAGCCGACAAGCCCCCTGGAGGTGGACATGGCCAAGGACGCCGACGCGGCGCGCGGTGATCCCGACCGTGGACGACGATCCGGGCGCGGTGTGTACGCGGGCGCCTTCCATGCCTACCTCAACGACCAGGTCCCGCAGGTCTACAAAAACTCGATGCGGGTCACCGAGCGGTCCCGGTTCTTCGTGCTGCCCGCAGAGACCTTCGCGGCAATCATGCACGACCGGGTCCCGCCGGCCGTGCATCTGCCGGAGGGGCTGTTCTTCGGCACCAAGAACGTCCGGCAGGCCATCGGCCGGCGCGCACGCCTGCTCGTGCTGGGCTCGTCGACCACGGGCCTGACGCACGAGCCGAACAACCCGGCGGCGGCCGCGGTGCGGGCCACCGCCGAACTCCGCGACCGCGTCGCCGCCATGCGCCGCAAGCTCGGGGCCATCGTGGCCGCCTCGCTACGCCGCGACCGCGCGCTACCGCCGTCACGCGCTGCGACGCCGCACCAGGACGGCCTTCCCCTTGTGGAGCAAGGGGTCCGCCTGGTCCCCGGTCTGCGAGGCCGCGCTTCCACCGTGACCCCGGACCGCGAACAACGGTGTGGCGGCCACGTCGATGCCCGCGTACACGAACGTCGCGCCGATGCGCTCCGTCAGGTCCTTCAACAGGTCGGCCATCTCCGCTACGGCGTCACGCGGCGACCGGCGTCACGGTCAGGCGGCCCATTTCAGTCGGAGAGGAACCCGGCCTCCAGCAACCGGTGGGCCAGTGCGCTGCTGCGTGCCGCGACGAACGACAGGGGTTTGTCGTGCATGGAGCGCCGCGCGGTGAACGGATATCCGTCCCGATCCAGCACACAACCACCGGCCGACTGCACCAGGAAGAGTCCTCCGCAGACGTCGAGAAGATAGCCCGCGTGGCACACCATCGCGTCGATGGCGCCGCTCGCCACGAGGGCGAGGTCGAGCGCGGGCGCCCACAGGTTCACCGCTCGGCGGCACCCCTTCGCGGCCAGGGCGTCGGCTCGACGAAACCATTCGTATCCGGTATCGGAGTAGTTGGTGACCAGGGAGACGACGGCCTCCTCCATGGCCACCTCCGTCGTCGGCACGCTCGGCAGCGGTGAGTGCGCCGTGGCCACGTACTCGCGCTGTGACAACGGGTCGAGCACCAGGGCGAGCCGGACCCGATCACGGTCGAACAAACTGATGGCGATCGCACAGTGAGCGATGCCATAGCCGAAGTTGTTGGTTCCGTCGAGCGGATCCACCGCCCAGACGAACGGCTGATCCGACCAGTGGGTGTACGGCTCCTCCTCGGCCACCACGCCATGGTGCGGGAAGGCTTCCAGCAGATGTCGAACAATGATGCGCTGGGCGGCGAGGTCGGCTTCCAGTTGGACGTCGTTGAGGCCCTTGTGCGCGGTGATCGAGCGTGACCCGAACCGCTCACGCAAGGCCTGCCCGGCCTCCCGCGCCGCCTCGCGGGCGACCGCCGACTCGCGGGCCATGGGCGGAAGCGGGTCCCGACCCGGCCCGAGGTCGCTCGTCCGGGCTCCGCCGGGTTCGGGGCCCATGCTCATTGCGTCCCGGGCCCGGCCGTGTTGCCGGCACGTCTGAGCCGATGTTCCTCGGCGACGATGGCGGGGATCGTGGCGCTGACGACCGGCAGCACGATGCTCGCCACCGCAGCCCACGCCTGTCGGGCCGAGGAACTCGACCCCAACTGTGCGAACACGCCTCCCTGCCACAGGATCAGGGCCGCGCCCGCGACCGCGAGCGTGGACAGCAACGCGGTCGACCATCGACTGCGGCCGTCGGCCGGCGCGGCCGAGTGCCCGGAGATCCAGGCGCTTTGGTGGGCGAGACAGGCCAGCGTCGCGCGACGGTCGCGTTCGACGTATCGGGCGACGGCGACCGGCACGAGGTCGCGGGTTCCGGCCCGCAACACGGTACGCAGGGCCAGAACCGCGTCGTGCGTGGCCCACACGGGTGGGGATTCGGGGGCCGTGACACTGCACTTCCACGTACCGTTGGCCTGTTGCAGCGCGAGCAACCGACGGACCCCGTCCAGCATGATCGCCTCGTCGAGGCCGTGCCCCGCGAGGCTCAGCGCCGTCAACGCCCATGGCGTGCCGAAGTGCCGGTAGTCCATGCGGATCGAACGGGAGGGGTCGACGGAGGTGTTGGCCGTGGTCGACTCCCACGGCTCGTCCTTGAAGGCGTCGAACGTCTCGATCAAATGGTCGCAGCCGGCGACCACGGCCGGGTCGGTGGCCGGCGACTGGGCGGCCAGCAGGGCGACGATCGCGTAGCCCGTGTACGCGGCGGACGGGGTCCCGTTGCTGTCGGTGGCGCGCGCGGACGCGCCCCAGCCGCCGTTGGGGCACTGTGCGTGGCGCAACCAGGAAACGCCCCTGGTCATGGCGTCCATCCGGCCGAAACCGGCCAGGGCCCGCACCGCGACAGTGGTCGGAAAGACCATCGACTGATCGTCCGCCGGCGACGACGACCAACCGCCGTCCGTGCGTTGCCGAGCCTCCAACCAGGCGATCCCTCGGGCGATCGTGGGATCCGCGGCCGAGCGGCCGGCTTCGCGCAGGGCCATCAGTGACGCGGCGGTGCTCTCGATGATCGACAGGCTGCTCTGGCCGCCGATCAGCGAACTACGCACCCGCCAACCGCCGTCCGGATTTTGTACGGCCTCGAGCGTTTGCGCCGGTCGGGTGACGAATTCCCCTTGGGCCCCGGCGTAGATGTGCGCGAGCAGGGCTTCGGCGGTGGACAGCACGCCGATGGATCGGCCGTCCTGGTACTGGTTCCATCCCCACTGGCCATTCTCGATCGACAGGTGGCTGTCCAGGTAGGCGACGGACATCGTGAACGCGCGCTGGATCGACATCGTCAGGTCGGTGGCCGAGCCGGCCGCCCGGCACCAGTCGCGTGCCGTGACCAGGTGGGCCGCGTGGTCGATGTCGGTCCCCCGACCGGCCGCGTCCGCGAAGCTCAACACGCGCAACTGCCGGTCGCCTGGGAGCGTGACCTGCGCCGGCCGGACGGTGGCGACCGCGACGAGCACCACCGTGTCGTCGACACGTTCGCACGCGAGCAGGCCCACGTACGAGACGTCCACCCCCAGAATCCGCGACGCGTGGTTTTGGACGAGTGCGTCGAAACCGATCGTGCGGTCCGCGCCGGTGGCGGTGAGGTCCAGCCGCACGTACCCCAGACGGGATCCGTCGGCCCGGAACACGAACCAGTCGCCGTCCGGGGCGAGCAGGATGAGGTCGACCCGGGTCAACACGAGGCGTCCTCCGAGAATTCGACACCCTCCAAGTGCTCCAGCAGGAAGGTCAGTTGGCGGGCCAGGCAGGGCGGCGAGAACGGCGTGAGCGCGATTGCCGGGCCGGCCGGCAGGCCGCTCCGGGCGAAGACGTCGACGCTCGCGCGGCGGTCCCGTCCCTGAAGGACCAGGCTCGCGGTCGTGCGTGACGGGTCGCCCAGCACCCGGTGCAGCACGTCGGCCGAGAGTTCGTACTTGGTGCCGGCCGCCAGGTCGGCGTCGAAGACGCACAGCAGTCGGCGCGTACCTCGGGGGATCAGCGAGTACGAGGAGGAGTCGTCGGCGGAGTGGTACGCGTAGGCGTGGAACGGTTGCCCCGGTTCGGATCCTCGTTCGAGTCCCGGTTCCCGCGCCCGTTCGACCCCTGGTTCGATCCCCGGTTCGGCACCGGGCGCGACCGAGGCCGGCATCACCGGATCCAGGGGAACGAACTGCTGGTAGCGGTAGCCTCCGGTGAGCAACAACGAGGAGAAGTCCCAACGGTGATTGTGCACATTGGCGGTGTCGTGCCGGGTCGCCTCGCGCATCCACCAAATGTGCAATCGCAACTGGTGATGCGGACCCGAGGCGAGGACGACCTTCGAGAAGCCGTTCGGATGGCGGTACGACTTCGCCGCGACGGCGGCCAATCCGGCCTCGCTCGCAAGGATCGTCCGCAGGAGTTCGCCGACGACTCGTCGCTGCTCGAACGGAGCGAGCGCGTCGGCGAGGGCGCCCCGGCGGCCGCACGCGTGCATCTCCTCCTGTTCGGCGAGGTTGGCGACCGAAGCCGCGGGATGCATGGCGGAGACCACGACCTCACCCTCGCGCGATGTCGGCGTTCGAGAACTGCGGAACTCCGGTGACTTCCCGATCGATGCGCAGGAAATCCGGCAGGACCACCTCTTGCCGTTCGTCGTCGAGTTGGATCTCCAGGATGCGACAGGCACGGGACGCGGGTTCGCGAATGTCGTCGAGCTCGAACAACTGGCCACGCCACGTGAAGAACCAGCGTTCCTTCGTCACGGGTCGTCGACCGGGATCATGGCGTTCGCGCAATGCGTCGTACTGATCGCCGGTGATCTCCACCTCTTCGATCTCGCGCACTCCGGGGCGCAACGGCCTCAGGATGGTGTGGGCGTAGTGAACCGCCTCCTTGCCCTCCTTACGCCTGATTCGCTCCTCCGCGTGGGCGCTCACCTTGAGGTAGATCTGTTCGAGGTTCACCCGTTCCGCGGCGTCGAGGACCGGGTGCCGAAGGCTCCCCGAAGCGGCCAACAGGAACTTGCGCTCAATCTCGACGAGCACCGCGTCTCCCCCCGGACGGCGACGACATACGGCGGCCGCTACTCGGCGCCGTTCTCGGGCACCGCGTTGGTCGACCGCACCATCACTCGATGGTAGCGACCGGCCACGCGCCGTGGATCCCCTTTGCCGGATATTGCCCATCCGCCGGAACGCGAGCGCCGAAACCCCTGGGGACGGCCCGCGTACGCGGCTGCGACGCACGCGAGGCTCTCGTCCGGGATTCGATCCGCGACGCCCCCGGGCCGAACGGCCCCTGTGTCCGCACGCCCGACAACCGGCTCCGCGAACGGTGATGATCGGCGTCCTCGTCGCGGTGTGGGCCATGCCGTTCATGGTCGCCGCGTCGGTGTTCCGTTGGCTCTCCGACGCCGACTACGGTGTGATCAACTGGCTGCTCGGTCGGCTCACCGATTCGGACTTCCAGGGCCACAACTGGTTCGCCGACCCCTGGCAGGGCTTCGCCGTCATCGTCGCCGTCGTGGTCTGGGGAGCGATCCCGTTCGCCGCCATCACCCTGCACGCGGCGCTCGCCCAGGTGCCCGCCGAGTTGGAGGAGGCCGCGCGGGTCGACGGCGCCAGGGGACTGACACTCTTTCGGCATGTCACCTTCCCGATGATCACACCGCTGTTCGTGGTGGTCGCGGCGCTGTCGACGATCTGGGATTTCGGCGCGTTCAGTCAGATCTGGCTGGTGCGTGGCGGCCGGCCCGAGCGCGACTACTGCCTGCTCGGCGTCTACTCCTTCATCGAGTCCTTCGCCGTCAACCGTTACAGCGCGGGAGCCGCCATCGCCGTCGTCACCGTCCTGCTTCTGCTCGTCGGCTCCGCGGTCTACCTGCGCCAGATCCTCCGGACGGGAGAAGTCGAATGAGCATCGACAGCCGCCGACGTCGACGCCGCCGCCGTGCCGACGCCGTCGGGCTGATCGCCGCCGCCGTCATGGTCTTTCCCGTGTACTGGATGGTCCTGACGGCCTTCCGGCCCGCGAGCCGAATCCTGAGCGTGCCGCCGCGGTTTCGGCCCGGCCCGTTCACGCTGGACAACTTCCGCCGGGCGATCGGCTCGGACACGTTCTGGGCCAACGTGCGCTCCAGCGTCGTCGTCGGCGCGGGGACGGTGTTGATCTCGTTGGTCATCGGCACGCTCGCCGCCTTCGCCATCGCCCGTTTCGCCTTCGCCGGGCGGCGGGCGTTGATCCTCGTCCTGTTGGCCGTCCAGACGATCCCGCTCATCGCCCTCGTCATTCCCGTCTACCTGCTGCTCAACGACCTGGCGCTCACCGACACCCTGACCGGAGTGATCCTCACCTACCTCGCGTTCGCTCTCCCCTTCACGGTGTGGATGCTGCGCGGGTTCATCGTGGCCATCCCCCCGGAACTGGAGGAGGCAGCGATGGTGGACGGGTGCGGCCGACTCGGCGCCTTCCGGCGCGTCACCCTGCCGCTGCTCGCCCCCGGCCTGGTCGCCACCTCGATCTTCGGCCTGGTGCAGGCGTGGAACGAGTACGTCCTCGCGTACGTCCTCCTCTCGAGCAACGACAAGCGCACGCTGCCCGTGTGGCTGGTCTCCTTCCAGACGAGCTTCGGCACCGACTACGGCGGCCTCATGGCCGGCGCCACCCTGACCGCGTTGCCCGTCGTCGTCGCCTTCCTCCTCGTCCAACGCCGAATAGCGGCCGGCCTGGCCACAGGCGCCATCCGCGGCTGACCCACACGGCCCCCGATGCCGGCCGACCGCATCCACAACCACCGCGACGCCGGCGCATCCAGCCGATACGACAAGACCGCCACCATTCAGGAATCGGCCTGGACGGCGGCTGTGGTCTCGCGGAGTTCTCGGGCTGCGGCGAGTGCGGACGCGGCGGCTTTGCGGTCGGTCGGCGAGAGGGGTAGGCGGGTGAGTTCGTCCAGTTGTTCGCGGGCGCGGGCGAAGTCGTCGAGGCGGATGTGGAGTTCGGCGAGGTACGCGTGTGCCTCGGCTCGTCCGGCGGGTGTCGCGGCGGGGTCCTCGCGGGATATGGCGCCGGCGAGGATCCTGGCGGCCTGCGCGACGTCGCCGCGCGAGTCGGCCGATACGATCGCGTTCGCCAGTGCTGCCGCGAGTCTGCCCTCGGTGGCGGCCGGCTCATCCGTCGTGTCGGTGTGGTCGGGTGCGTCGGTCTTCGGTGCGTCCGGGCTGCGGACCACACGGATCCAGTTCCCCGCGGGGTCGATGAGGCTGAACCCGCTCAGGCCGCCGTAGTTCTTGCGTGGGCGGGGTCGGGTGATGCGCGGGAATCCGGTGAGGGGGAGCCTGCCGTACCGCGTGCGCAGGCCGGCGGAGAACGCCTCGAACAGACCGCGGGTGTCCGGTGTGACCAGGAGGCAGGAGCCGTACGAGTCCTCCGGACGAAGGCCGGGAATGCCGTTGTAGTGCAGTTCGATGTCGCCGCGCCGCAGCGCGAGATAGGGGTTGGGGCGTATCTGCCGGTACGTCACCTCGAAGCCGAGGGGAAGAAGGAAGTCGCGGATCTCGTCGATCGAGGGACAAGGGAGGATGGGGACCATCCGTGCGTCGACCATGGCGGCGATTCAATCATCGGTGACGGCGAGCACGCACATGTCGACCGATGGCCGCGTACGGCTCGGCGCTTCGGGGGCGGCCCGTCGAGATCGTCGTGCCGATGCGCACCACCCAACCACCCCTGCCCGCACCGACCCTGACCGGGAGGCGTGCGCCGCCCACCGCGACGACGCACGCCTCCCCGGCGCCTCCACCCACCTGCGCGCCCGCCTGACCGGCACCCACCGCCGCCCGCCTGGCGACCCTCGTGCCCGCACTCGAACATCCGTGGTGGATCAGCCCCGGCCGCGACGCCGACGCAGCCCCGGACCTGGTCGTGCGCCCTCCACGACCTCGCCTTCCACCCCCACCGCCCCGACAATCAGCAGCCGGTTGTTGTCCCGGCCGGGCCGCAGCGCGAGCGAACGGACCAGCTGCCGGGTCTCGCTTCCCAGAGACAGCAGCTGTCGGTTCACCGAGGTCAGGTCGGCGGCGAGCCGCTCGGCACTCTTTCGCACGTTGCTCGGATCGTCGTTCGGCACAGTTCCTCCAAGCGCGCCGGCTTTTTCTGGTGTGGTCATGGCTCCGCGCCTGGATCCTCTCCTCGGATCTCGGTGCGGCTCGACGGCGTCGAGGCCCGTGGGCGCACGGCCACGGCCGCACTGCTCCGTGGCGCTCCGGCCAGCGCCCGTCAGGCGCCGATGAGTCGGCTGATCACGGTGTACGGGCCGCTGGTGGGGAAGTTGAAGGGCTCGGTGATGAGGTACGCCCTTGCTGCCTCGTCCGTGTTGGGCCAGAGGGCGCAGTTCTGCGTGTAGCGGTAGTAGTCGCCGCCGTAGATCGCGCAGTACCAGAAGTACCTGTCGGCGCGGAGACGGATCTGGCGTTCCTTCCGGCTGCCCGGCACGATCTTGCGGGCCGTCTCGTCGTAGAGCATGACCTGCCACACGTAGGTGTCCGCGGCCAGGGCGATGTACCGCCCGTCGGTCTGGGCGTAGTCGTACGCGGTCGGCCACGCGGTCAGGTGGAGGGTCCGCTTGATCTCCGCTGTTCCGGCGGTGGCGGGCCCGATCGAGCCGACCACAAGAACGACCGCGGCCGACAGCACCGCCCCGGCCCTGGCCATGCCGCGCCGCGCGCGCCGGAAGAACCTCACGACACTTGCCTCCTCGTTGCCGTATCGGCTGGTTGGAATATCTGACGGAAGCCAGACGGGTTGTGGATCTCGGCCAAGAGCCAGGTCGATCCGCGCATCTGCGGTGGACACTCAGGTGCGCCGGCGGCGCGGAAGAAGCATGCCGACCAGGGCGATTGCCGCGGCCAGGCCTGCGGCGACAAGGAACACGAGGTCATAGCCGTCAGCCAGGGCATTCGCCGAGTTGGCATCGGACGCATGGGCCGCCCGGGCGGCCGCGGCGGTGGCGAGCGCGGCAAGCCCGAGCGATCCGCCCACCTGGACGGCGGTGTTCGCCAGACCGCCGGCCGTACCCGCGTCCCCGCCCGCGACCCCGGCGGTGGCGGCAGCCATCAAGGTCGGGAAGGTCAGACCGATGCCGGCCGCGATCAGCAACGTCGGGCCGAGCACGTCCGCCAGGTAGCCGCTGTCCGCGCCGGCGCGGGACAGCCGGCCGAAGCCGACCACAAAGCACGCCGAGCCACCGAGGACCAACAGGCGCGCACCGACGCGCGGAAGCAGGGTCGCCGACTGTCGGGCAACCAGCATGAACGCAATGGCGGCCGGGGTCTGGCCGAGCCCGGCACGCAGGGCGCTGTAGTCGAGTACGTTTTGGAGGAACAGCGACGTGAAGTACCACATGGCGATGGTGATCCCGCCGAACAGCAAGAGCGTCAGGTTCCCGACGGCCACACCGCGGAGACCGAACAGCCGCAACGGAAGCATCGGTTGGGCGGCGAACCGGGCCTCGACGACGGTGAACACCGCCAGCAGGACCAGTCCGGCGGCGGTCGGCGCGACGACGTGCGGAGACGTCCAGCCGAATTCGGTGCCCTGCATGACACCGTAGATCAGCGCGGCGAGGCCGGCCGTACCGGTGACCGCGCCGGCCAGATCGAGCGACGTGCCGCGTTCGGCGCGTACGTCGGGCAGGACGGTCATCGCCACGGCGACGAGGACCGCGCCGATCGGCATGTTGATGAGGAAGACCCACCGCCACGACAGGCCCGTGGTGAGCGCGCCGCCCGTCAGCGCACCGGCCATCCCGCCGACACCGCCCGCGGCCGACCAGGCGCCGAACGCCCGGGCGCGGGCGTGTTCTTCGGTGAAAGCGGTGTTGAGGACGGCCAGAGTCGTCGGCGCCAGCACTGCGGCCCCGACACCCTGGGTGATGCGGGCGCCCACCAGGATTTCCGGAGTGCCGGCGAGGCCGCCGACCAGGCTCGCCGCGGAGAACACCGACAGCCCGGCGACGAGCATCCGGCGGTGGCCGAATACGTCGGCGGCACGGCCGCCGAGCAGCATGAAGCCCGCGAAGGTGAGCAGGTAGCCGTTCACCACCCAGGCCAGCCCGGTCGAGGTGAAGCCGAGGTCGCGACGGACGGACGGCAGCGCCACGTTCACGATCGACGCGTCCAGGATGACCATGAACTGGCACGCGCAGGCCAGGGCCAGGATCAGCCGGACGGGGCCGGAGCGGGGTGCGGTGGCTGTGGATTCGGTGGTTGTGGTGGTCATGGCTTCCCCTTGTGGCAGACGGAGGCTCATGCGGCCCGGGTAGCGGGCGTGCCGCCGTCACGCGGTGCGTCGGCGGTGATGTCACGGCCTGCGAGGAGCCGATCGGTGATGGCGACCAGGCGGCGGCCCTGGTAGGCGGCCGCGGCCGGCGCCGCATCGTCGGGACCCTCCCCGGACGGGCCTGTGACGGCGGAAGTGCCATAGGGGTTGCCGCCCGCCGCATAGACGGTGGGGTCGGTGAATCCGGGCGGCACGATCAGCGCGCCCCAATGGTAGAAGACGTTGCTCAGCGACAGGATCGTCGCCTCGCTGCCGCCGTGCCGGTTGTACGCCGACGTGAAGGCGGTCACGGGCTTGTCCGCCAGACCGCCCTCGCGCCACAGGCCACCGGCCTGGTCGAGGAACTGCTTGAGCTGTGCGGCGGGCGCCCCGAATCGGCTGGGCGTGCCGAACGCGAACGCATCGGCCCAGGCCAGGTCGTCGATCGCGGCTTCCGGGATGGACGCGGTGGCATCGGTGTGGCTGCGCCACAGCGGGTTCTCGTCGATCGAGCTGTCGGGTGCGAGCTCGGCGGCTCGGCGCAGCCGCACGTCCGCTCCGGCCGCGGCGGCGGCGTCCGCGAGGGCCTTGGCGAGAGCGTGCACCGAACCGGTGGCGCTGTAGTAGACGACGGCGATCTTGGCGGTCATGTACGGCTCCTGGGCAAGACGAGGGCAGGTGACGGCGCGCGGCGGCCCGTGAAGGCGTGCGGCTGCCAGAGCCGCCCTCGGGGTGGTGCGTCGAGTGCTTACGCGCATAAGATTATCTGCATAATGTTATGCGCCTAAGTATTTCGTCAAGGAGGAGGACCGTGGACTTCGCACAAGCCGATGCCCTCAACCAGGCCATCCGACTGTTGAGCCTGCGGCACCGGGCCCGGGCCGCGGCGCTGATCGCGCCGCTCGGACTGCACCCCGGCCAGGAAGCGCTTCTGCTCGAACTCGCCCGCACCGGCCCGCGCATCCAGGCCCAGTTGAGTGAGGCGCTCGGGGTGGAGCCGCCGAGTGTCACGCTGATGGCCCGCAAGCTGGAAGCGTCGGGGTACATCCGTCGCACGCAGGCCCCTTCCGACAAGCGCGCGAGCATCGTCGAGTTGACCGACAGCGGCCGGGAAATCGCCGAGCAGGTCAAGGAGTTGTGGCGCAAGCTCGGCGAGGAGACGGTGGCAGGGATCACCGAGGCGACGGTGGCCGAGCTGCCCCGCGTACTCGCGGCCATGACGGCCAACGTCGACGCGCGTCGCGCCGGCACGGGTGCGTCATGAACCTCGGAAGGCAACGAAGCGCCGGCTTCGAAGGGCGTCACCACTCATGACGATCACCGGCCTTGTCTCCCACATGCGCTGGACCGAGCACATGTGGTTGGAGGTGCTGTTCCTCGGCGGCGACGCGAGGCGGAACCCGTCCTTCGACGAGTCCACCGACGCCGCCGACTGGCGCACCAGGGCCGCCCGCTCGCCGAACTCCTCGCGGAGTATGAAGCCCAGTGCGCCCGCAGCAACGAGATCGCCGCCGGGGCGTCCCTCGACGACATCGGCCGCCACGCCGGGTTCCACTCCGGCGGCGCCAACCTCCGCTGGATGCTGATCCACCTCGTCGAGGAAACCGGCCGCCACGCCGGACACGCCGACATCGTCCGCGAGCTACTCCTGAGTCACGCCGGCCGGCCCTGACGGCCCCGGCAGCCGCGAGAGGGCGCCGGACTCGTCCGCAAGACGCTGCGTCGGCGCTCTCCCGGCGGCTTCGCCCTGGTAGCCCCCTTCGTCGCCGTCCACCAGCACAGGCCGCCCAGCGGGTGTCGGAGCGCACGGTGTGGCGCCGGCCGGCCGATGCCACCACACCCGCCACCGCCGCCCCCCGGATGCCCGCCACAACGACCGCTTCGAGATCACCCCACCCCTTCGGGTGCCGCCGGCCTACCGGCACGGCAACGCCTGCTCGATCCACCGCGAACTCGTGACCCGCGTCCGTGGGGTCACCGGTGCGGGGAGGCCGGCCGGCGACCCCGCCTCACCCACTTCACCACCGAACCGCCCGGGCGGCATGCCGCTCCCGGGCGCCGCGCCATCGGCCGCCATGCCGTTGCCGGAGCCGCTCCCCTCGCGACGTTCCTGCGCGCACTCCGCCGGGATCCGACGCCGGGGGAGCGATCGACTACCGCAAGGACCCCGAAGCCGCCCGAGCGCCGGACGTGTTCGCCAAACGCCCCCACGCCCAGCGCAACTGTCCCGGCCGCGTTGCGCTCCGCGATCGTGCACACCGATCCGTACGGGCCGTTCGCCGGCCCGCCCGAGCACGTGCGCTTCGACCGCGGCCGGGACTTCCTCTCCCGCGCCCTGACCACCGCGCTGAACGCCCTGAACGCCCTGGACGCCGACGCCACCGTGCCCGTCCTGGCGCCCTACGGCCCCCACCTGAAAGGCGGCACGAAGTCGACCTGCAGGTCAAGCTCACCTCCGGCAGAGGCTTTGCGGCTTACCGGGCGTTGAGCCACCGGGCCGGACGTTTCGGCGATCGCACACTGTTGTCGACCGTTATGGAAGGGTTCAGTGTGCGGCGTCCAGTTTGGCGCGCTGCTCTCCGGTCAACTCCAGGTCCACAGCCGCCAGACTCTCCTCCAGTTGCGCCACCGAGGATGCGCCGACCAGGGGGATGACCGGTATCTCGCCGCCGATGAGCCAGGACAGCACCACCTGGTTGGGGGTGGCGCCGGTTTCGTCGGCCACCTGGTGCAGCGCCGCGAGGCGGGCGGGCGTGCCCGCATGGTCGAAGCCGGCGTCCAGGGGCTTGTCCCGGCGTACGTAGGCGCCGCCCAGCAGCGGGGAGTAGGCGACCAGCGCGAGGCCGGGCTCGGCTCGCACATAGCTGAGCAGGTCACCGGAGATCGTGCCGATCTCCCCGTCGGGGGAGCGCCTGCCGGGCAGGTCGCCCCGTCGCCGCAGGTAGCTGTGGTGGTACTGGAGAACCTCGTAGCCGGGCACGCCGGCGGCTGTGGCCAGGTTCCTGGCCCGCTCCACGCTCCACGCCCAGTGGTTGCCGGCACCCAGCAGGTCGACCGTGCCGTCTGCGACCAGTGCGCCGAACGCCTCGACGATCTCCTGCCACGGAGCGTCGGGGAACCCGATGTGCGCATACAACAGGTCCAGCCTCTCCACGCCGAGGCGCTCGCGGCTGGCGGCCGAGGCCTCGCGGATCACCTTGGCGTTCACCCCCTCGACGCCGTCCGAGGGGACCAGCCTGCTGGTGGAGCCGGTCGGCTCGGTGGTGGCGGTCGGCCGGCCGCCGAGCTTGGTGGCGATGGTGATCTCCTCTCCGATACCGCGGCTGCGCCGCCAACGGCCGAGCAGTGCCTCGCTTTCCCCGCCTTGACTGCCGGTGTTCCAGTACGCGTAGTTGTTCGCGGTGTCGATGAACGTGCCGCCCGCCTCGACATACCGATCGAGAATTGCGAACGACGTCTCCTCGTCGATGGTCGTCCCGAACAACATCGCGCCGAGACTGAGCACGCTCACCTCGCGCCGCGTCGCCGGGTCGGCGCCGATGGTGCGGTATTTCACGGGAGTTCCCTCTCATTCGGCCTGGCCGGTGGCGGCGTAAACGGCACTTCCGCAACGCGCTCCGTGCGCTGACACATTGCTCCGGCGCCCAACTCCGGAGAGGTCGACCGCAACCCAGGCCGCCCGGACCGGAGTCCTGAGCAGCCCGCACCACGCGACAGCGCGTGGATCCGGCTCGAAGGCCGGAACACGTGGCGGCGACTTTCATGTTGATGATCGTCACGTGGCCGTACCGCGGCGGCGTAGAAGATTCTTGTGCACATTCACTCACCCGGACCGGCCGGTCTCAGCATCGCCCGGACCGCGCTGGGCACCTGTCCCGTGTGCTGGCGGAACACGCGGGTCAGGTGGGCCTGGTCGGCGAAGCCGTAGGTGGCGGCCAGCGTCCGCAGTGAGGAGTGTCCGTCGGCGAGGTCTTCGGCCACGGCGCGGACCCGTAGCCGGTTGCGGTAGTGGTTGAGGGTCTGCCCGGTGACCCGATGGAACACCCTGCTGAGGTGGAAGGGGGAGCAGCCCACCTGGCGGCCGAGTTCCTCCAGGCTCACCGTCAGCGGTCCATCGATCAGCACCGCCCGCGTGTGTTCGACCAGCCTGCGGTGCGCCTGGACAGTGGCCGCGCGCCGCCCGGTCCGTGCCGGAGTGTGCGGGGTGGGGGCTGTGGTGAGCAGGTGATGCACCCGCTCGGCGACCTCGAAGCGGTCGATCCCGGCCCGGCAGGCGGAGACCAGCCGCCGGTGGGCCAGATCGAGCGCGGCGGTAACCGGTACGACAGGATCGCGGGCCGGTGGCAGGAGGAGGTCACCGTAGACGTCCTGGCCGAGATCGAGCATCGTGCTGATGTCGCGGGTGTGGGCCGGGTGGGGGAAGGCCACATCATCGCCTTGGCGGAGCACGAATCCCGTGACCGGGTCGGTGAACTCCTCACGGCCGTTGACCCGCGCCAAGAACCCGCCGGAGCGGACCAACAGCATCCGCGTGACCCCGGCTTCGGGCTCGGAAACCAGGATCGGCGGACGAAACGACCGCCGATCGTCACAACACGTGATCTCGACAATGTCGAGGGACGAATCCTCCGCCAGAGGACGTCTGATTCCCGGCCCGCCCCCAGGGTCTCCCGACACATCGCGGCCACCCGCCCCGGACCCTCGATCACCTCGGCGTCACCCACGGAACCACACAGCAAGGGCCCACCCGGCCGCATTCCCCCGCAGTACCCTCGCCCGCCGACCATCGTGTTCGCCGCCGCCCGGCCGTGGTCGAGGCGTGGGAGGTGCAGGCACAGGTCGGTTCCGGCGAGGACGCCGGCGGAGGTGAAGACGCCCGTGTGCTCGACATGGAGTTCCGCTTCGCGGATCGTGACCGACAGATGACGCTCCCGCAGCAGACCGGCCCAGTACCAGAGGGTGGTAACACTGCGGCCGTCCAGGATTCCGGCGGCGGCCTGCTCGCGGGCGCAGTGCCGCCCGAGATCGACGAGGTGCCGGCGAAGACCTACCCGGTCCTCGTCGGCGACGGAATCCCCACTGCGTCGCTCGGACTGCGCTACAACGAGTCCGGCGCCCACTCCAGTACCTATGTGGCGTTGCCCGGCATCGGTTCCCCGAAACAGGTGCAGGAGATCCGCCAATACGTCGAGTCCCGGACCTTCCCCGAGCCCTACGACGTGCGCAGGATCACGACCTGACCACGCAGCCGCGCAGTCACGCTGCCTTGCGCCGGTCAGGGCAGGAACTCGGACGGCGATGATGTCCTCGACGGGGCGGGACGGCCCCATGGAAGAGGGACACTGAAGATGTAGCGGCACCGCACCCGGCGCCGCCGGGTGCGGTGGGCCGCAGGAGGTTCTCATGCCTGACACCGAGGTGCGCAGCAAGCACCGGCCTCACGACGACCACCACGGAATGCACTCGCCCCCGCGCGTGGTGGTGCGGGAAAGCGACATGCGCCCGTCCGACGAAGACGCCACATCGGAGCAGACCGCCCACGCCTACGAGACGTCGCAGGCCGAAGGTGACCGCACCGAGGACGAGGACGAAGACGGCTGACCGATCGGATCGGCAGGCCCGGCCGCGGCCGGATCGGCAGGAGGCCGCACGGCCTTCGGGAGCGCCGGCGCGGCCGGGAGACCGATGAGGGACCCACCGTGGCCACCGCCACGGCGGTCCGAATCCCGCTCACCGAGACCGACACCGCCACGCCGGCCCCGGCCTCGCAGTTGCGCGCAACCGCTCCAGGCGATCGGCACGATATTCCTGAAACTCGGCTGTTATGGGCAATTCCCATCAAAAGGAGGAATTGCACGAAACAGGTAGCCCCCCACGAAGCAGACTCTCAGCGAAACATCGCTCATGGACAGCGACGCCCCGCTCTGCGCCGTACACGCGGACTGCAGACCGCCTCACGGCGCTACGACACGTGATCGGACGACCGGCGAGCCGACCCGCACACACGCACGGACCACGAAAACCCCGCCCGGCGACACGAACCGCCACGCAGGGTCGGAGGCACGGCGGAACACACCCCCGATGGCGCGCTTGCCTGTCATGGCGCCGGCGCACCCGCCGCATCCCAGAGCGGCACGACGTCCACTCGGTTGTGCCGGCAGAACTTCAACCACTGACAACAACTTCGCCGAAACACCGACACCTTCGCGACCGGGCTACGCGGCACTCCCCACTCCTGTGACGGTGGGGCAGCCCGCCCCGATATCGGGACGGGCTGCTCGCCCTACGGGGAGTCCGGGAGAACGGTGTCGAAGACCAGGCGCACGGCACTCGTGTACGCGCCGCGTTCGGTGGCGCTCGGACGCGCGGCGGTGATCCTGAGTTCGGCTTCCACACCCGGGGTTGCCTCGGCCTCGTTCACGACCTCCTGTGGGACGCCCGTCAGCGTGACGCCGTTGAGTGTGGTGGTCAGCGGGATGTTCTGCGACCCGTGGCGCCGATCGGACTCAGCATCGGCTACAGCCTGACCAACGCCAACCCGTTCAATCCGCCGCGCCGTTGGGTGGCCTGGACAACTACCGGATGCTGCTGCACGACCAGCAGTTCCTGACCACGCTGCGGGTCACCGCGATCCTCACCCTGATCGTGGTGATCCTCCCCAACGTGCCGGGGCTGCTGATCGCGCTCCTGCCGGACTTGCGCGGCCGCTTCCACAACGCGATGCGCAGCGTGTTCTTCACACCGATGATCCTCAGTTCGGTGGCCGTCAGCGTCATCCGGACCCGTCTGCTCGACGCGGCGGGTCCGGTCAACCAGGTACTGGGCGCGGTCTTCGCGCTGATGTTCCTGGCGACGCCTCCCGTGCTCGTGTTCTACCTCGCCCTGCAGAAGCACTTCATCAAGGGTCTGACGGGAGGAGCAACGAAAGGCTGACCGACGGGTGACCGGCGCTCCTGCGCACGGTGACCGCGGTCCGGGTCCGGGCTCGGACCCCCGACGGATGGACACCGCAGGATCCCACTCGGATCTGCGCGCTTGTGCTCCGAATGTTCACTTATTGATCAACAGCCCGCTTCCTGCTGCCTCCTCCCCAGGCGCCGAGACGTCGTTAGCGTGCCGACCCGTCCACACGAGTCGACACGGAAACGGCGGTTCCATGACTTCCTCCGACAATGCCTCCCACCTCGGACGGCGCAGGTTCCTCCAACTCGGCGGCGCGGGAGCGGCCGCGACGGCCGGGGCGACGATGTTCCCCCCGGCCATCGCCAAGGCAATGGCACTGCCCGCGATTTCGCGTACCCGTTCCATTCAGGACGTCAAGCACGTGGTGATCCTGATGCAGGAGAACCGCTCCTTCGACCACTACTACGGCACCCTGCGCGGCGTCCGTGGTTTCGCCGACCCGCGCCCGGCGCTGTTGCCGAACGGGAAGTCCGTCTTCCACCAGCCGACCGTCGAGACGAAGACGAGCCGCTACCACGACCGCGGGCTTCCCGCCGGCGAGACCGAAGTGCTGCCCTGGTACATCGACCCGCGCAACACCACGGAGAACCAGGCCGGCACCGACCACGGCTGGAGCAGCGGGCACCTCGCCGTCAACCAGGGCCGTCAGGACCAGTGGGTGAACCAGAAGCAGGACGTCCTGACCATGGGCCACCTCAAGCGCCAGGACCTGGAGTACCACTTCGCTCTCGCCGAGGCGTTCACCATCTGCGACGCGTACTTCTGCTCGGTCCACGCCGACACCGCGCCCAACCGCATCTACCTGTGGACGGGCACCATGGACCCGCGCAACGTCTACGGGAAAACCAAGCTCAACGGCCCCGGCACCGGCGAACGCAACGACACCAACGGCTACACCTGGACCACCTACCCCGAACTGCTCGAACAGGCCGGGATCGGTTGGAAGTTGTACCAGGGTGGCAGCGGAATCCCGGGCACTCCGACCGACAACTACACCGACAACTCGCTGATGTTCTTCGAGCAGTTCCAGATCGCCGAAGGCGCCAGGGGCCCGCTCGTGGACAAGGGCGCCTCGAACCACACACTCGCCGAGTTCGCCGCCGACGTAAAGTCCGGCACGCTCCCGGCGGTCACTTGGATCGTCCCGCCCTACAAGTACAGCGAACACCCCGCCGCCTCACCGACCGACGGCGCCTACTACATCAACCTGGTACTGGAGGCCTTGACAGCCAACCCGGAGGTGTGGGGCAGCACCGCGCTGTTTCTCAACTACGACGAGAACGACGGCCTGTATGACCACATCGTGCCGCCCATGCCACCCCTGCACAGCGCGCCCGGGGGCGAAGGAATGGTCTCCGAGAGCCTGCGTGCCTCCCTGGCCGACGAGTTCCTGGACCTGGACGTGCACCACGGTGAGATGAGCCCGCTCGTGCCGGGCGCGGACCCCGGCGGCAAGCAGCCGATAGGCCTGGGCCCCCGGGTGCCGATGACGGTCATCTCGCCTTGGTCACGCGGCGGTTACGTCTGCTCGGAGACCTTCGACCATACGTCGGTGCTGCGTTTCCTGGAGCAGCGCTTCGGCATTCGCTCGCCCTACATCAGTGACTGGCGCCGCTCGGTCTGCGGCGACCTCACCTCCGCGTTCGACTTCACCGGGAAGGACGCCACGCCGCCGCACTTCCCGGTGCCCGCGCCGATCCAGGGGCTGGGAAAGCCGTACCAGGTGGCCGTTCCCCAGCGGATGCCGACACAGGAACCGGGCGTCCGGCCCGCCCGCCCGCTGGGCTACCGGACACTGGTCAACGAGGATCACCGACAGGCCGACGTCTTCGCGCTCAAGCTGGAGAACCACGGCCGCCTCGGCGCCGCGTTGTACATCTACGACCGGCTTCAGCCGCAGGCCGCGCCCCGCCGCTACACGGTCGCCGCAAACGACACGCTGCGCGACCACTGGCAGCTGGGTGCGGGCGACCGCTACCAACTGTCGGCCTACGGCCCCAACGGCAGTCTGTACGAATTCGCCGGCACCGGTCTGGACGGGCTCACGGTGAACTTCTCCGAAGAGAACGGCAACCAGGTCCGGGTCACGGTGAAGAACCGCAGCAAGGACCGCCGCACCGTCCGCCTGGCCAACGCGTACCAGCCCGGCGGCCGGGGAACGACCGCGAAGGTCCTTCCCGCGAACGGCGAGTTCGAGTTCCGCTGGCAGACAGGCAAGCAGGCCAACTGGTACGACGTCTCGGTGACCGTCGCCGAGGACCCGTCCTTCAACCGCCGCTACGCCGGACACCTCGAGAACGGCCGCGCCGGCACCAGCGACCCCGGCCCCAACGCGAGCTGAACTCCGCCCGCGGGCGTGCGGAGTCACACCCACACGCCCGCGGGCAGCCCCGACATCCCGAACGCGTCGCCCGTCCGCGACGGCACCACCACCGACACCCAGTGCTTCACCTACGACGGCCACCGCCGCCTCAAGGCAGCCTGGCCTTGGGCCACCTGGCCGCACGACCGCGCACGACCCACCCCAGACCCGTCCCCCGCGGCCACGCCCGACAGGCCGCCCACCTGATCGACCCCACCCACGACTGGCCCCACCGGCGGCTTCCCGGCGGACCGGCCCTGATCGACGACGTGTTCGCCGCCCGCCGCACGGCCCTGCACACCTACCGCACCCTCCTGGACGCCGAACCCCACGCCCACCTCACCCGCGACCCCCGCATCCCCGACCATCCGGACCCACACGCCGACGTCATGCGCCTGGCCCGGGCCACCGCGCTCGACCCCAGCCGCAACCCGACACGCCCGTGACCAAGGCGCTCCCCGAGCAACCGGCGGACGCCCACCGCCGACACCTTCCGCCCGCCGACAGTCCGCAGGAGACCCGACTGCACCTGTCCATCCTCGACTTCCGTGCCCGCGGCCACGCACGGTCGCCTTCGGCCATCCGGTCACGCAACTCGCTCCGCGTCGCACGCCGCGTCGGCGCCCGCCCAAGCTGGAGCCGTTCAAGAAGACGATCGACCAGTGGCTCCAGGACGACTTGGACGCCCACCCAAGCAACGGCACACCGTGACGCGGATCCTGGCGCGGCTGCGGCAGGAGGCCGGTGCGGACGTCGCCTATTCGACGGTGTGGGACTACGTGAGCCGGCGCCGCCGGGAAATCGCCGAGGCCGCGGGGGCGGCGCCGACCGCAGGGTTCGTGATCCGCCACAAACCAGCCCGGGATGGACGCGGAGGTCGACTTCGGCGAGGTGTGGGTGGACCTGGCTGGAAGCCGCACCAAGTGCTACCTGTTCGCGTTCCGGCCGGCCTATTCCGGCAAGGCCGTGCACCGCATCACGGCGTCCTGCGGGCAGGAGGCGTTCTTCGACGGCCACGTGCACGCGTTCCGCACGCTGGGCGGTGTCCCGGCCGGCCAGACCCGCTACGACAACCTCTCCCCGGCGGTCTCCCGGGTGATGCACAAGAGCCGGTCACGTGAGGAGCATCCGCGCTGGGCCGACTTTCGGCGGCACTACTCGATCAGCCCCTTCTACTGCGAGCCCGGACTCCGCGGCGCGCACGAGAAGGGCGGGGCGGAGGGGGAGATCGGCTATTGGCGCCGCAACTTCCTGACCCCAATCCCGCGCATCGACAGCCTCGATGCGCTCAACGCCGCGTTCGCGGAGTTCGAGCGAGCCGAGGAGGCAAGGCGGATCGGGATGCGGATCCGTTCCATCGGCCAGGACTTCGTCCGCGAAGCCCCGTTGCTGCTGCCGCTGCCGGACGTGTCCTTCTAGACCTGACACTGAGCCCACGCGTCGACCGCTACAGCATGGTGGCCGTTCGGGTCTGCCGCTACTCGGTCCCGGTCCGGTTCATCGGCCGCACCGTCCACGTGCTGCTGCGGTCCAACGAGCTCGTCATCTCGTGTGGTCCTGGACCACTTCCTCGAGGTCCTGCTCGCCAAGCCCGGAGCGCCGGCCGGCTCCGAAGCCCTCGACCAGGCCCGCCGCGACGGCACGTTCACCTCTGCCCACGAAGCGCTGTGGTCCACCGCGAAGCAACCTTGGGTGAGACCGACGGCCGCAAGGCCCTGGTCCGGGTCCTACTGCTAAACCGGCACCTGCAGCACCGCGACGTGGCCGAGCATTACGCGGCGCGTGCCGCGGCCACCCAGTTGACCAAGGTCACGCTGCCGTCCGGCCGCACCCACGCCGAGGTCGCCTACGACGCCCGCACCGACCGCGTCACGCAGGTCACCGACGTCAACGGCGGCGCGTGGAAGTTGTCCCAGCCCACCTACACGGCATCCTCCGCCGCCTACGCGAGCGCCGTCACCGCCTCCACGCCGGTCGCCTACTACCGCATCGGCGAGCAGAACGGCACCACCGCGCGCAACACCTCGGGCAACGCCGGACCCGGCACCTACCACGAGGTTATCCCCGGCCGCGCCGGTGCGTTTGCGGGTGGCGACGACACGGCGGCCGAGTTCAACGGCACCACCTCCTGGGTCGAACTGCCGCAGAACCTGCTGCGGACGATGCCCCGACTCTCCCTCGAGCTTTGGTTCAAGACCGACAAGCCCGGAGTGATCCTCGGACACCCCGACGGATCCATGCAGACGCTCTACCTGGACGGCACCAAGACGGGCACCGTCAACGGAGCGGTCAATCAAGAGAGTTCGAGCCGCGTATACCTGGGCGCCGGATTTGCCACCGGCCGGCCGGAAGCCCCCGGCACCGCCAACCGCTTCGACGGGTCGATCGACGAAGTGGCGGTCTACGACCGCGCGATCGACGCGAGCGCGGTGACCGAACACTTCGCGGCGCGAAGCGCGGCGGTCCCGAACACCGCCCCCGCGTACCGGGCGGCGGTCACGTCCTCGGGCCCGTGGTCGTACTACCGACTCAACGAGACCTCCGGAGCCCGCGTCGACTCCCAGCAGGGCACCCCCGGCACCAACGGCGCCGGACGCGCCCACGACACGACCGGCTACCCCGTGGGCACCACGGAGGACGAGGGCTCCGCGGACTTCAACGGCACCACGTCCTACATCGAACTGCCGCAGGGCCTGATCCACGGCTCCTCCCAGGCCACCATCGAGTTGTCCTTCCGCACGTCGACGCCGGGCGTGTTGTTCGCCGGGATCGGCGAGCCCCAGACGACCTACACACCCGCCCTGTACGTCGACACCGACGGGAAACTCCGCGGCAAGTTCTTCACGACCAGCGGAACCGCCCTTCCACAGATCGTCACCGAGGCATCGGTGACCGACGATTACTGGCATCACGTCGTACTGACCACCGACGGCCTCGTCCACACCCTCTACCTCGACGGGGTGGCGGCCGGCACGATCAGCGGCGCGGTCTTCCACGAGAGGAGCCTGCGCAACTTCATCGGCGCCGGAACCACGGCCGGATACGAGAAGGCGCCGCCGGGCGACGGACACTTCTACGGGCAGATCGACGAAGTCGCCGTCTACCGCAAGAGCCTGGACGCGACCACCGCCGCCGCACACGCGAGCGCGGCCCAGGACCTGGCGGCGGACTACCGCAGGACGATCCTCGCTTCCGGCCCGACCGGATACTGGCCTCTCACGCTCACCGACAGCGCCACCGCGCCGATCGACCTCGTGCCCGGACCCGCCACCGACGCCGCCGGTGCCTGGGACGTCCGACAGGGCGTCGTGGGCGCCTTCGGCCCCGGCGGCGACCGAGCGGCGGGCTTCGACGGCACCGCATCGAACATCCGCCTGCCCAAGGACCAACTGACGGGCGTCCCACAATTCACCGTGGAAATGTGGTTCCAAGCCGAGGGCCCGGGTGTGCTGATGGGCTACTCCACCCAGGAACTCCCGTACACGAACCCCGACACACCGGCCACACCCATGCTCTACGTCGGCACCGACGGCCAACTGCGCGGCGAGGTCTGGAACGGCACCCCCGCGCCGATCACCTCACCGGAATCGGTCCTCGACGGCCGCTGGCACCACCTCGCCCTCAGCGTCGACACCCCGGGCAAGACACTGGTCCACACCGTCTACGGAGTCCCGACCGCGATCAACGCCGCCACAGCCGCCTACTTCGTCTTCGACCGCGTCTTCGAAGACCTCCTGCCGCCGGACGACTCCCTGCGGCTGCGCGTCTACCAGCGGTGCGTACGAGCACTGCGGGCAGCGCACGGCGGCCAGGCGGTCGACATCGCCGGGCACACCGCGGCCATGGACGCGGCCGTCACCGCGCACGACGCGAGCGCACTGCCGGCCGGGATCGAGGCGGCCCACCGGTTCAAGACCGGCGTGCCGGCCCGCTGCTCCTGGGGTACTCCGACGCGCGCACGGGGCACATTCCGGGAGTTGCGGAAACCACCGTGCGGTCGCACGTACGGTGGGCGAAACGGACCTCGGCCCGGGAGTTGGGGCTGGAGGACCCGGAGGTCGAGGGAGAGTGAACGTGCGCGGGAAGGGCGTGGAACGGACGATCGAGGACGTCCTGGCGACGGCCCGTGTCCTGGTCTGCGAGTACGAGGACCTCGACCTGGCCGCCGAGCGGGAGCCCCTCGCCCGCGACCTGGACGACGACCGCGCCGCCGACCCGCCCTCCCACGCGGCCGGGCCGGACCTGCCCCGGCACGAACGCGCCGCCCGCCAACTCGCCGTCACCGACGTCCTGGTGCTCACCTCGCCCAAGGCCGCGGCCCGTCTCGGCCGCCTGGTCAACGACCACCGGCTGATCGACCCCCGCGGCGCGCTCGTGTTCGCCTGCCTGCTGCACGTGTCCGGCCGGGACGAGGGGGCGATGTTCTGGTGGCGGTTCGCCGCCGGCGGCGGCAGCCACCACGCCGCGTGGTGCCTGTACCTCAAACACCGCAGCCGCGGCGAGGCCCGCGACGCCGACTACTGGCTCGACCAGGCCCGGGTGTTGTCCGCCCTCACCCGGGCCACCCCATTCCCGCCGTTCACACCCACCGAGGACGACCGCCCGCTCCTGCCCGCCGACGCCCGCGAGACCACCCGGGCCCAGTGCGAACGCGGCGACCGTCCCCGACTGCCCCACCACCTGGAGACGGTGATGCGCAGGCTGCGCGTCGAGGGCGATGACGACTATCCGGGCGTCCCCCAGCCCTGCCGCGGTCTGCCCGACGCACTCACCGCCGCGTCCTGCTGACCTCGGGCGGTCGGGACCGGGCGGTTCGCCGGAGTCACAGTGCGCCTTCCGCCGTGAGGCGACTCTTTCCGGGTGCAAACGCCTATACCGGGGTTATCTTGACGAGCTTCGGGACCGCATTCGCGCCGGGGGGAACCGTGATCCAGATCCGTCCGACCCGAACGTTCCGGGCCTGTCCCGCGACCTGGGTCGACGCGTTCACCGTGAACTCCAGGATCTCGCCGCCGTCGTCGAGGGCGGCCCTCCTGACCGACGTGGGGTGGATGTCGACTTCGCGTGCGGCCCCGTCGAGCTGCATTTCGATGATCACTTGCTGGTGGAGGTAGGGGACCCTGCCTGGCTCCATGAACGCACGCTCGGAGTCGTAGGGCGTGTGCCAGAAGCCGTAGTCGGGTTCGGTCATCGCCTTCGCCTCTCACTCCGCGTCGGATGTGGTGTCCGGACGTCGAGACTTTTCGTGGGTTCAGCATCGCAGCGCGTGAGCTTGGAGCCGGTCCTTTCGGCTCTTTTGGCCGCCACGCGGGATCCGGGTTCGGCGGCTTGGTGTCGGCGCGGGTTTCCCCCCACCCGCATTCGAGGACGGCGCCGTTCACGTGTCTCGTCGTGCTTCGGCGGCACCTGGATCGCGTCGGGATCGGGATGCCGGCCGGGCAGTGCGGTGACCTGCGCCGGTAGCGAAAGCGTCACCCATCGGCGAGACGCCGGGTGGCGCCCGCTCGGTCCCCGCGGCACCGTCCCGGTCGTCAGGGCGCGCGACGAAGGAGGACGCGCGACTCCTCGCGTTGTCGGTCTTCGTCGGTGGGGACGTCGCGTTCGATGAAGGCGGTGGGACGGGATGCCGAGTCCGCCGGGTGTGAGGGATGTGGGGTCGGTGTGGTGGTGTGTCTATCGGTCGAGGGCGTGGTGGGTGTGGCCGAGGGCGGTGAGTGTCCGGGCTTGTTGGGCGCGGTTGCCGAGTGCGCGGTACAGGTCGAGGGCCTGTTCGAGGAGGGGTTCCGCGCCGGTGTGGTCGCCCAGGTGTTGATGGGTGCATCCCAGGGCCAGAAGGGTGTCGGCGCGGCTGTGGTCGTCGTCGAGTTCGGTGAACAGTTCGAGTGCCTGTCGTTGCAGCGACGTGGCTTGGGAGTGGTCGCCGAGCGCGTTTCGGATGTGGCTCAGGTCGAGGAGGGCGACGGCGCGGCCGCGGTGGCTGCCCGCTTCCTCCCACAATCGGTGGGCCTCGCGGTGCAGGGGTTCGGCTTCGGTGTGGTTCCCGAGGGCCCGGAGTGCCCGGCCTTGGCCGGTGAGGGCGTTGGCCTGGCCGTAGCGGTCGCCGACGTCCCGGTACAACCCGAGGGCTTCGGCATGTAGGGGTTCGGCGCCCGCGGGGTCGTCGAGGGAGCGTCGGGCGTCGCCCAGGGCGTCGAGGCCGCGGGCCCGGGCGTGGCGGTCGTCGAGGTCGCGGTAGAGCTCGAGGGCCTGGGCGTGGAGGGCCTCGGCGCCTTCGAGGTCGCCCCGTTTTCCCAGGGCGCTGCCCAGGTTCAGCGTGGCCTCGGCCTGCTGCTGTCGACGCTCGAGCGTGCGGTTGCACTCCCGGCTTTCGCGCAGGACCGGTTCGGCGTCCGCGTGATCGCCCGCGAGCAGGAGCGCGATGCCCAGTCCCAGAAGCGCGTCGGCTCGCCCCGGGCGATCGTCGAGTTGCTCGTGGAGTTCGAGTGCCTGTCGATGCGTGTGTGCGGCGCCGAGGTAGTCGTGTCGCCAGCGTCGTGCCCAGCCGAGTCGCACCAGAGCGCCGGCGTGCGCCGTGTGCCGGCCGGCGTCGCGGTACAACGTGATAGTCCGCAAGCGCAGTTCCTCCTCCTCGGCGCCTCGACCGTGCGTGCGCTTGATGTCGGCCAACGCGTCCAGCGCGGTGGCCTGACCGTCGGCGTCGCCGAGTTCGCGGTACAGCTCCAACGCCCGCAGGTGCGTCCGCTCCGCCCGGCCGGGTTGCGGGGCGCGTGATGTCGGTGTCCCCGGCGACGGTTCGGGAGTGGCCGGGGGAGGCGTTTCCGCGTCCGGCGGTGGTTCGCCTCCGTGGTTCGGGTCCGGTGTGCGCGCCGTGGCCGATGGATCGGCGAGGCGGGGGACCGGCGTCGGCACGGGGTTCGGGGTGCGGGCGTCGCGTTCGGTGTCCCACAGGGCGTGGAAGCGCAGGGCTACGGCGTCGGGGTCCGGGCGGTGGACCGAGTTCTTCGCGAGGTGGCGCACGGTGGATTCCAGGCGCCGCCAGTCGGGGACGGCCCGCCCGTGCAGGAGGTGGTTGAGCGTCTCGTGCGCGATCGTCGCGTCCAGGGACTGATCCCTGGTGATGGCGTCGGCCATCGCGCGCGTGCCGGGTCGTCCGGCGTCGCGGTACAACGCGTGCACCGCCTCCACCAGGTCCCGCCGCGGTCCGGCCGGCAACGCGTTCTCGTCGGGCATCGCGATCGCCATCCGGGCGCCCCCTCGTGTGCCAACTCCCGCCAGGTTGCGCCAATTCTGGCGCGTCGGCCCGGATTCCCGCAGGCGGTTCGGTGATCGATCGCGCACGACTTGCTGTCGTACGCGCACGACCTTCGACCGGCGCCGTGCGATCTGGAGACCTGCCCACGCCCGGTGCCGCGACGGTGGACACACGGCGCCGAGACCACACCCGACCCGACTCCCGAAGGGGCACCGCGATGCATCACGACGACACGAACGACCGAACCTCCGCCCCCGGTTCCGGGCGGGCCCGCACACGCTGGACGCGGACACTGGGCGCCGCGGTCGCGGCGGGCCTGGCCCGCGCACTGGGCGAATGGCTCCTGCGCACCCTGACCCGGGACTGACCCCCGTGCCTCCCGGTTGCCGCTGCGGCGGCAACCGGGAAACCCGTGGTCGTCGCGGAATCGACGTGGGCGCGTCGTCGTTCGAGGCGGGTTCAGCGAGACGGTGTCGGTTTGGGTTTTCCCTGTTTGCCGCCTTCGGCGTAGTAGGCGTGGATGTCCTCGCCGGCGGTGGCGTAGTCGCGTCGGGCGAGTTCGCGGCGGAGTGCGCCACCTCCACCGCCCAGTCCGTGATCGACCCCCACCCGTGCCGGGCGAACTCGATCGCGGTCGCCGTCACGGTGAGCGCGCGCGGCCAACCCGTTGCGCAGCGCCGCCTCGCCGGTAGCCGCGCGCCGTCGCTCGGGCGCCCCGGCCTCGATCAGGGCGCGCCGGCCCGCCTCGGTCGGGTGCCACACCCACGTCCGCCCCCGACGCCAGATCCGGCGTCAACGCGAGATGCAACTGCGCGGTGTCCGCCACGCGGACCGCGCCCAGCATCGACAGCACCCGTGCCCGCAACGGATCGTCCTCGAACTCGAACACCACGGTGCGATCCTCCAGCCGCGCGGGCCCCTCCCGCGCCCGGCCAGCATCGTGCACTCTCCCCCCTTGCGGTCCAGCACGGCGAAGTCCTCGGCGCCCACAGCGGCGAACGTGCGGCGTGAGCGTGTCCGCCCACGCCGCAAGATGCTTCTCGGTCGCAGCGATGAGGCCGGCCCGCAGGGCGTCGTCGCCGACCCGATGCGAGGAGCCGTCCGCGTTCGTGCGCTCGGACGGGCCGTCACGTGGCAGAGCTGGTAACACTCGGGCGGATGCCGTGGAGATCACGTTGGTGAGTGTCACCCAGGACATCGCAGACCACGAGCCTGATGTCAACCACGGACAGCCGCTCCCGGCCTTTGGCATTCAATGCGAGAAGCTCCATGCCGTCACGCCAGTTGCTCGACATCGGTATCGCCGCACCGGCCCCGACATGCAGGAGGAAGAAATCCCGATCCCGCTCGAGCCCGAGCGCCTCGAAGAAGTCGACAACGACATTGAAATGAACCCACCCCGGCGGCTCCGCGACCCGACCCGCGTACGCCTCGGCCGCCCGCAGCCGATACGACACCGAACACACCACCGCTCGCCCGCCCCCCGCGTTCCGTACCATCACCGTCCGGCGCGAATCCACCACCTGATGACTGTCACCCCTGAACCCGGACCAACTCAAAACCGGACGCAACGTATGCGACAACTGAACCCGGGTCACCACAATCCCACCCAACAACGTCACCAGCGTGGCACACGAAGACACGTCCAACACCGTGAACCGCCACGGCCACTCCCCCCGAACCCCACGATCCAGATTCGCCTTCACCACCTCCCACGCCAGATCCACCACCACGAACACCAACACCACCGCCGGAAGCCGCAACGTCACACCACTCACGGAAACCCGCCGCTGCGCCCAGGGATCCATGGCGGGTCCGGTACCGGTCGACATCCATCCCCCAGGTGTCCGCGGGCGTCGTGTTCCCGGACGCCTCGCCCCATCAGACAGCACCCGATCACCGGCCGGAAGGGGTATCTCGGCCCATTCGGCCCATGTGGTTTCCCCGAGGCCGAACTTCGCCGGCGTGCGCACACGCCGCTGGACCCGAGCCACCCGGTCCACCGTTCGATTTACAGACCCTCCCTTTGCTCAGGGTGTACACCGAGTCCTTGATAGTCCTCAGCGCCGGGACGTCGAGGCCGCGCCGGCGGGTGCATACGCGAAGGCTCCACGGCGAATCGTCGCAGGGATTTCGCCGATCGAGGCTGGAGGTTTTCGATGTTGTGTGGGTTTGGTGAAGGCGAACGGTTGTTCCTGCTCCGGTTGTTGTTCGGTGGGTAGCGTTTGCCGTCGACTGCGTTGGTGGGTAGGGGCTTTGGGTGTCCGTTGTGACACCGGGTGGCAACGGGTCGCGGGGCTGGTGGGGCCTCGTGTCCGTCGACGTGGGTGTGCGGCGGCCGGTCGGCCGCGTCGTCTTGTGATGTGCGTTCCTTGCTTCCGTGTGCGGCCTGCCGCGTGCGGCTTCGGCCTGTGCCGAGGCGCGTCGCGGGAGCCCCGCGTGCCGCCGTGACGCCCGCCTGCGCGCGGGCACGAGTTTTTGGGGGGTTCGTGGTTTTCGACGAGGGCTCGGTGAGGGTCTACCGGGATCGCCGGTACCTGAGCACGACGATGGTGCGGCACGGCGGTACCACGGTGGCGTTCGCGATGGACGACCAGCGGCGGATCTGCTACACGGTCCTGGATCTGGAGCAGGCGTCGGCGAAGCGCGGACCGTTGGACGCGAAGTACTGGAACGAGGAGCCGGCGCCGGTGCCGTTCCCCGGTGAACTGGCCGACGTGGCGGCGCCGGGCGCGACGGCGGCGGGTGTCGGTTCGCCGGGACCGCTGCAGATGCCGATCGTGCGCAAGGGCAGCCGGACGGAGTCGGTCGGCAAGCTGGTGCCCCCGGACGAACGTGACCCCTTCCTGTCCACCACGGCGCGGTTGAGCGCCGCGCAGCCGTTCCAGGTGCTCTCGGACGGCCGCTACATCATCCTGTTCCGGCAGTCGGTCGAGGCGTCGCACGAGGACGCGGCCGGCAGCGCTTCGGCCGGCACCGGCACGACCCCGGCCGGGCTGGTGGACCGGTCGCTGTTGTGCGACCGGTTCGTCCTGGTGGGCGCGGTCCTGAAGCCGGTCGTGGAAGTGCGCTACCAGCGGTCCCGGTCGAAAGCGGGCGGCGCGTCGGAGAGCGACACGCTCGGCACCCGGGACATGGAAGGGAACCCGTTCTACGAGCCGACGTCCAAGTTGTCGTTCGTCGGGCCGGTGCGGGACGGGCAGTTCGCCGCGGTGCTGATTCCCACCGCGGTCGCGGGGAAGTTCCGGTGGCAGTTGTTCGCCACGAACGCGGCCGGCGGCGTGGAGGGCTACAACTGCGCCCAGCGCGAGGACGGCCTGTTCGACGTGACCGGTGCGGAGCTGTACACCAGTCCGGACCCGAGGTTCGTCGGATCGGTGCTCGAACGCGCGCCGGGGATGTGCCCGTTCACCAAGCGGCCGCTGGTGCTGACGACCGCGGCGGGCGACCGGGCGGGGACCGCGCTGCGGTTCGAGGCGGCCAAGGGCACTCACGTTCGGGTACCCGCGCTCCCGGCCGCCGGCGGTGCCGCCGCGCCCGCGGGCTTCACCGTCGAGGCGTGGGTCAAACCGGCGGCCGCGTCGGGCACGATCGTGGCGCAGCCCGCGATGGGTTCTCCCACCGGTGGATTCGTGCTGGAGCTGGACGCGGACCGCCGGCCGGCCGCGGAGTTCCGGGGCGTCCGGGTGGTGTCCGGCACGCAGGTTCCGCTCGGTGTCCACACGCACGTCGCCGCCGTGTTCGACGGCCGCAACGCCGTGCTGTACGTGGACGGCGACAAGGTCGGCGGTGTCGCGGCGACCGTCGTGCCGAGTGCGGGGTGGGCAACCACCCTGGGCGCACGGCTGGTCGCGGACGCGCCCGAGGTGGGCTTCGTGGGCGACATCGACGAAGTCCGACTCTGGGATCGTGCCCGGCAGGCACCCGAATTCGCCGACCGCGGACGCCGGTTGCCCGGGATCGAGCCCGGTCTGGCCGCGTACTACCGGTTCGACGAAGGTACCGGCGCCGTCGTCGGCGACCATACCCGGGCGCGGCGCGACGCCGAGGCGCGCAACACCCCGGAGTGGGTCGCCTCCGGCGCACCGGTCGGGGACGGTCCGGGGCTGGCGCGGGACGTTTTCCGGGTCGCCGGCCGCAAGGCGTCGACGGGGCTCGCCGCAACGCTGTACTCCCAGCAGGAACCCGCCATATCCGGCTACGGCACCACGGTGACGCAGGAGAAGAGCCAGACCCGGCTGCTGCTGGCCTACGGCACCACCGGCCCCGCGCCTGCGGGCGGTGACGCGAGCCGCAGCTATGTCGCGACGGTGGACTTCGGTGTCACCCGGGACGGGCGCCTCGCCTCGGCCCCGGCTTCGCTCACGCTGCCCGAACGCGGCAGCACCGCGTCGGTGGGGGATCCCGCGGAGATCGCGGACGCGGAAGCGAACGTGGCGCGGACGCAGGCCGTGATGGCTCCCGATCGCGCACTCGCCGCCCAGATACCGCAGATTCTCGCGGAGTTCGCCGCACTCAACGCGAGCCCGTCGCCCGGCCGCACCACCTGGGACTTCGGTGACCCGCGCGATGTGAAACTGTTCGGCTTGGAGGAGCGCTTGCGGGCCGCGCGGGCCGCACAGCATCTGCTGGGCACCTTCCAGGCGGTCTTGGAGGCGGCCGAGGACAGGTTGGCGACGGTGTCGGGCGGTACCCGCGGCGGCGGGGACACGGTGGTGGACATGCCGCTGGTGTCGACCGACCGCCAGGGCCTGACGGTGTTCGGCGCGCTGCTGGCGTTCGCCTGGACCGACCAGGCGCCGTTCCTTTCGGATTCCTCCACCGGCGACGTCGTCATGTACTTCCGGGGCGGCGCGGGCCAGTTCTTCAGCGCCTACTACTCCACCCTCGTTTCCCGGGCCACCCGCAGCACCGGCATCGGCAGCGGTTCCGTGCAGTTCGTCGCCCGGGACACCGGCACCCGGATGCGGGACTTCGCCGTCCGGGTCACCGCCGACTCCGCCGCGGACCTGTGCACCGTCACGGTGACCCGCGGGCTCCGCACCGAGACGTTCCGGGGCGTGCCCCGCGCCGCGGCGTCGTTCGCCGCGGTCCTCAACGGAAACCTCCCGCCCGGGGCGGTCCTGGGCACCGTGCGGTCGGTCAAGGACCGGCTCGTCGAACTCGCCGCCCCGACGACGATACCGCTGGCCGTCGGAAGCCGGGTGGCGGTGGGCGGCCGGATCCGGACGCTGGAGGCGGCGGTCCCGGCCGGCGCCACGACGTTCGGCGTGATCGGCGCCACGGTGACCGCGGCCCCCGGCACGCAGGTCACCGCGGTGCTCTACGACTACGCCGACGCCACCTGCACCGTCCCCGGTGTCGACCTGTCACGAGGCTCGCAGATCGTCGCCGTCAACCGTCTGGGCACCACCGCGGCCGTACCGGACGGCACCGCGGCCGACCTCGCCGACGGCGTCGGACCGCACTGGCGCGGCCACGCGCCCGGGCGCGCACCGTCGTTCGACGGCGACTTCCAATCCCTGTCCGCCTCGTCCACCGCGAACTTCGCCACGGACGCGGACCTCACGCTGGAAGCCTGGGTCGACCCCGGGATCGGCGCCGGCCGGAATCTGAGGCGGCCGGTTGCCAACGCCATGGTGGCGTACACCGTCCTGCACGCCACCCCCGCCGGGACGCCGCGCTACGGCATGAACCTCATGACCGGCCACCTGTACCAGAGCCTGCAGTTGGGCGGCGACATTCGGGTCGACTGCGGAGATCGCCTGCGGTTGGGCGGCCGCGACTTCACCGTCGAGATGTGGGTCCGCCCGGACGGCACCGATGCCTGCCACGTGTTCACGAACGGCAGCCCTATCCATGGCGGGACGGGAACCACGCTGACCCTCGGATTCGCTGACGGGAATCGGTTCGTCGTCGGAGTTCACGGACCCAACCCAATGGTTGCCGCCACCATCGTCAGGGCTGCGGTCGGCACCTGGGAGCACTGGTGTGTCGTCCACAAGAACAGCACCGGTGAATTCCTGGTCTACCGGAACGGGACCGCACAGCCGCTGGTCGACCCGAACTCCAACAATCCGCTCGCACCGATGCGACACACCGGCCCCGACGGCAAGACCGTCATCGGAGCCGAGGTCGGGGTGAACCCTTCCACGTTCGGGATCGACGAAGTACGGGTGTGGGACAGTGCGCGGACCCCGGCGCAGATCACGGCAAACATGCGGCGCCGGCTGCGGGGCCACGAGATCGGCCTGTTGGCGTACTGGCAGTTCGACGACCGGCTGACCGTCGACCGCTCCGGCAACGGGCACGACGGGAAGCTGCAAGGCCCCTACCGGAGCGCTCAGTCCCCGCTGCTCGGCTATCGGCCGGTGGCGACGGTGGGAGACCAGGAGTTCCGCACCCAGGCCGCCACACCGTTCGGTGACTGGACGCATGTCGCCTTCGCGTTCAAGCAGCACTGGGCGATGTCGATGGACGGCGGCCACCTGGACGCGGGCGGACCCGACGGACTGAATCTCACCGGGGACCTGACCATCGAGGCAGGTGTATACCTGGACCGACTCGGGGTCGTGCACGGGCTCGTCGGCAAGGGTTCCCTGCAGGGAGGCCGTGCGGGAACGGCGGTGCCGTACGCGCTTTACGTGGAACCCGACGGGCGTGTCGCGTTTGCGTTCGAACCCGGGGCCGGCGAGAAAGGGGTGACAATCCTCCGCTCGACGATCCCGATGAAAGCGAAGACCGTCACCCGGGTCGCCGTCACCCGCAAGAACGACGGCAAGGGCAACGCGACCATCACGATCCACCTCTCCGACGGTTCCCCCACAGCCCCCGCGGTGCACACCTTCGATGGCGCCCCGCCCGTCGGCAACGACGAGAACTGCGAGGTCGGGCGCATCCGCCGGGGCCGAGAATCCGCAGGGCTGCGGGGGTGCCTCACGTATGCGCGGATCTGGAACATCGTCCGCGAGGACAAGCAGATCGGCGCCCCGACCGGCGCCGATACGCCCGGGCTGCTCGCGTGGTGGAACTTCCCCGAGAAGGACGGGCCGGTCACCGCGGACGCGTGCCGGGCGTACCCCGCCAAGCTCTGCGGCCCACGGCGGATCCTCACCCCCGACCCGAAGGGCAATCAGGCCACCTTCTACATCGACGGCGCCGCGGAATCGGCCGAGGTTGTCCCGGCACTCGCCGATGACCCGCCGTCGGCCGGGAGGCCGCGGGCGACGGTCGCCGGCGAAGCGCAGGGCGCATCAGCGACGACGGGCGTTTTCGCCGGGGTACTCGACGAGGTCCGGGTGTGGCGGACCTGCCGTACCCGCGAGCAGGTGCTGGACAACATGTTCGGCCGCCTGCGCGGCGAACAGAACGACCTCATCGCCTACTACCCGTTCGACGGCGCCTCCACGATGCCCGGCGCCAACGTCAAGGACGCCGGGCCGCGCGGCAACGACCTGACCCCCGGTTCCACTCCGCCGCGGAACGTGATCTCCAGCGCGCCGATCTCCGCGGACACCGCCGAGGTCCGCTCCGCGCTGACCGGCATCGTCAGCACCTTCAACACCGCCATCGACACGATGCCCGCCGTCTCCGAGTACGGCGACCTGCAAGCCGACAGCAACGGCCACCCGTTCGGGGTCATGAAGCGCGCCTACGCGTACATCCGGAATCACCGGTGGCATCTGCGCACCGGATACAAGATCGGCGCGCTGACCACCACCTGGGTCGGGCAGGCACAGTTCGACCCGCAACTGGTCGGCTTCCTCGAGGGCGCCCCGCCCATGCCGTCCGAGAACATGGTCTGGGGCACCGCCGCCACCTATGCCGACAAGGCGGCCGTGTCCTTCGTCCAAGCGGATTCCGTCACCAACACGCTCTCCCAGAACGAGAAACGCAGTCTCGAAGCCTCCGCGAAGGCGACGATCGAAGTCTGGGCCAAGGACAAGACCAACGTCGTCGCCGCTCCGCTCGGCGTCGGTACCGCCAAGCCCGCACTCGAGGTCAAGTTCGGCCTGACCGTGGAGGCGGAAATCAAGTTCGCCAACAGCTGGTCGACCAACCTCCAGGTCTCGCAGAGCACCGCGACCACGCGCACCAGCAAAGTCACCCTCAACGGACAGTGGGAGGAGGACGCGGCAAGCGGACAGGTCAACCCCGCCGTCGGACGGCGGTGGGTGCCGGCCAACACCGGCTTCGCGATCGTGCAGTCCGCGACCGCCGACGTGTACGCCCTTCGCCTGGCCCACAGCGGGGTCCTGGTCGCCTACCGCATGCTCCCCAACGCGGACATCCCCCTGGACTGGAACATCATCGATTTCCCCATCAACTCCCGCTACACGAAGCAGGGGACGCTCGACGGCCTCGTCGGCTACGCGCCCAAGGCCGCGTCCGGGGCCATGCAACCGTTCCCGGACCCCGTGTTCCCCCATGCCGGGGACGGCGGCGAGTGCAGCTATTACCGCCCCCGCGAGGCCTACGCCATCAAGCGGCGCATCCAGCGCGAGGAGCAGCAGCTCCAGAGCTTCTACGAGTCCGTCTCCACCGACAGCTCCACCTTCGCCGCCCGCAACCCGGTCCAGGCCCAAGCCGAACGTGTCCTGGGCGGCATGCTCGGCGCACACGGCGGCTCCGGTCTCGGCACCGGCGCCGCGGACCCCGAGGTGGCCCGCCGCAGTGCCCAGGTCGCCGCGCGCCGCCACATGGCCAACACCTACGTGTGGACGGCCGCGGGCGGCCTGTTCTCGGAGACGACGTCCACCACCGACCAAGTCACCCAGGTGACCACGGGCGAGTACAGCGTGAGCAGCAGTGTGAAGCACGGCGGCTTCGGGAACTTCGAAATGGGACCTTCCGGCGTCAACCTCAGCGGCAGCGCCACGCTCGGCGGCGGCTACACGGTCACGCGCAGCAAGACCAAGGGGGATTCGCTCACGTTCCGCCTGGACGTCAGCGCCGATCCCGGGCGCATCCTGCAGAAGCAGGAGAACGGAAAGCCGGTGTTCGACATCGACGGCAAGCCGGTCCTGGTGCCCGGACGCGTCGACGCCTACCGGTTCATCACGTTCTACCTCGACAGCTCCGCCGACAACTTCGAGGACTTCTACGGCAAGGTCGTCGATCCGGACTGGCTGGATCGCGACACCGGCGCGGCCGCCCGCGCCCTGCGGCAGACCCGACAAAGCGACCGCAAGCCCCCGTGCTGGCGCGTCCTGCACCGGGTGACGTTCGTCAGCCGCGTCCACGACACCACCACCGCCACACCGTCCTTGGCACGGGCGTTGGGCTCGCTCGGCATCACCAGCGACTACCACCTGATGAAGCAACTGGAGCCGTACCTGACCCGCTCCACCGGCAGCGCCCCGGCACTGACCGCCGCCACCAAGGCCACGATCGCCGCCCGCTTCCCGACACTCGTGCCCTACACCGACACCATCACCGCCCGCGTCGCCGCCTATTACAACCTCGACGCCCCCGCGCCCGTGCCCGCAGCCCCGGCCCCGACCTCCACGCTGAAAACCGCCAACCCGACCGCCGCCGCAGGAAACGAACTCGCCCTCGACTATGCGACACCGGCCGCGACCGCCACCCCCAAGAACTGGATCGGCCTGTACGGCCCCGGCACCGGCCCCGCCAACGGCGACGCCGCCGACTGGACGTACGCCCCCGGCACCGCGGGCACCCTCAGGTTCACGGCCGGCCGCAAGCTGCCCGCAGGAACCTACACGGCCTGGTACCTGCACGATGACGGGTACACGCCCCTTGCCGGACCCGTCACCGTCACCTTCCTCTGACCCCACTCCCACCGAACCGGCGCACACCGCACCGGACCCACCGCCACCATCGCGCTCCGTCCTCGGCGCCCGGGACCCGCCCCATCGGGTCCCGGGCAGTCGGCCATTCGGTCGCAAGGGCCGACGAGGTCGTACTCGGACCGCGATCCGCTCGACCTCGACACATCGCCCGATACCGTGAACACCAAGGCGCTCACGATCACCCCTCGGTCGAGCACGGCGCGTTCGGCGACCCCGCCGGGCTCCGCGACCGCCTCCGGGACCTCGGAGTCGACGCGGTCGTGGACTTCGTGCCGCTGAACCGGCAATGCGCTGAACCCCGCGCCGACCACGCTGAGTTCGGCCCGCTGCCGTTCACCAGCGACGAGTACCGACACGGTCGAAGGGCGCGTCGGCGGCGGGCCGATCGACGATCGGCGGCTCGACGGGCGATATTGGCCGCGGCGCGTGCCGCGGTCCTCGATTTCCCGTGGTACGCCGACGGCGCGAGGGGTGACCGCGCCCGCCGCCGGCGGGTTCCCCTCGAGGTGTGTTCCGCGTCATCATGGGACTCCGGAACGTGACGACCCCAGGGGGTGTTGTGCGGTGGGCGAGCACAACAAGCCGGAGCAGCCGTTGGACAAGGGCGATCCGCCTCCCGGGAATGGCGACGGTCGCGTGCCGAAGCCCGAGGACCCCAAAGGCAAGCACAAGAAGGACCGGCAGGAGTGAACGCCGACCCGGAGGACATCGGTGTCCATCGCCGCCGCGCGCTCGCGGCGATGGACACCGGCGACGCGTGGCCGAAAGACTCCCCGTGGCTGCGGGACGCGGTCGAGGACCTGCCGCGCGACGCGTTCGCGCCGGACACCGTGTGGACCTGGGACGGCCACGCCTGGCGCCGGGTCCACCGCGCCGGCGACCCGCACGCCTGGGCCCGGCTCGTCCACGCCGGCCCGGACGACGCGACGATCACCGAGATCACCGACGGCGTCCCCTCCTCGTCCCTGTCCTGCACGTCGATCGTCGTCGACATGCTCGACTCCCTCGACCTCGAACCCGGCCACCGCGTCCTGGAGTTGGGCACCGGCACCGGCTGGAACGCCGCCCTGATCGCCCACCGCGTCGGACCCACCGGACACGTCACCAGCGTCGAGACCGCCCCCACCCTCGCCACCGGCGCTGCCGCGACCCTGGCCCGCGCCGGAGCGCGCGTGGACGTCCGGGTCGGCAACGGCGCCCTCGGCTGGGCCCCGGCCGCCCCCTACGACCGGCTGATCGCCACCTACGCGGTCGACCGCGTCCCTCGCGCCTGGATCGAACAGACCACCCCCGGCGGCGGCATCGTCTTCCCCTGGACCCGCCTGGGCTACTTCGCCCTCACCACCGCCAACGACGGAGGCTCGGCGAGCGGATGGCTCCACGGCCTCGCCCAATTCATGAACGCCCGCGGAACCCCCACCACCCCCACCCACCGCCACATCCGCGCCGACCGCGACCCCGACCACCAACGCCCCCTCACCCGCGACCCACGCCCCCTGCACGACAACGCCCACCTGATGTGGGCACTGCGCCTGCGCCTGCCCGACGTCCTGTTCGACACCACCGCCGACACGCACGGCGTCCACGCCCGCCTCCACGACGGCGCCGAGTCCTGGGCGACCATCTCCACACCACCGAACGGGCCCGCGATCGCCTCGCAGGGCGGTCCGCGTCGCCTCGTCGACGAACTCGAGGCCGCGTGGGACGCGTGGATCCAGGCGGGCGCGATCGGCTTGTACGACCACGGCATGACCATCACGGCCGACGACGAGCAGTTCATCTGGGCGGGCGACTCCGACACCGGCCCCCGATGGCCCATCCCGGCCCGCGCAGAGGTCGGCACGGGATGAGGCGCATGGCGTGCGTGGGTATCTCGCGTGTCGGCAGACCCGGATGCGGGCGGGCCGTCGCGCTTTCCGACCGTCAGGGTTTGCGGCGCCGATTCCCGTGGCGAACCAGCGGATGAGGAGCGACGCGAGGTGCGTTGCGCCTTGGGCGTCCGAAATCAGGCGCCACGTATGACAAGCCTTCGACCTTCAACGCCGCGACAGCGGTCCGCCACAAAGTCCGATCGAGGAAATCGAAATCCCGCGAGAGAATACGCAGCAGATGCCGGGTTGCGCAGCGGGAGAGGCCGACTTCGCCCGCTACCGCAACACCCCGCGAACGGCATCACCAGGTGATTCCGCATCGGTGTGGGCCGGCCGCTCGCCCGGTTCCCCGCCGAGGTCGCGATCAGGCCGACGGCGGGGAAACCATCCGGGGGCGGTAGAAAAAGGGTGTTCACCCAGGCGGGGAGTTGCGGCCGCCGGTGGTTGTCATCCGCCCGGACTCCCGGATCGAAGACACTCTCGCCCGACACCCGGGCACCGCGCCGATATGTCCTCAGCCGTCGAAGGATGGCGCGTCGTCTGCGTCGAGGCCGTTGCGTAGCCACCCCCACACGCGTTCGGCCCCGTTGTGGTCGTTTGTCTCCTCCCGGTATTGGGCGAGAGTCGTCAGTGCGTGGGTGTCTCCGGTGTCGGCGACTTCGCGGGCGAGGCGTTCGCCACCGTCGCGGTCACCCATTCTTTCCATGGCCTGGACCAGGGACAACAGCCCGCGTGCAGCGCCATAGCCGAGGCTTGGGTGGTATGTACGGCTGAGGAGTAGCGGATCGCCTGCTCTCCAATTGGACGACCTGCGGATCCTTTCAAGTTGGGTGTTGACGACTTGGTGGTACAGGCGTTCGGCTTCGTCGAGGTCGCCCGCCGCCTCCCGGATCCGACCCAAGGTGCTCAGTGCGTTGGTGTTCCCGGCGTCGGCGGCCTTGCGGTATAGGTCTTCGCCGCCGCCTTGGTCGCCCGCCTCGTACCGCAACCGGGCGAGAATTGTCATTGCGTCGGTGTTTCCGGCGTCGGCGGCCTTGCGGTAAAGGCGCTCCGCTTCGACGACGTCGCCCGCCTCCTCTTGGATCAGGGCCAGGGTTGTCATTGCGTCGGTGTTTCCGGCGTCGGCGGCCTTGCGGTAGAGGCGCTCCGCTTCGACGACGTCGCCCGCCTCATCCCAAAGCCATGCCTGGGTTACCAGCTCGAAGGGTTCCCCAACGTCGGCGGCTTCGCGAATGAGGCGTTCGACACCATCAGAGTCGCTCGCCCTCGCTCGCGTCAGGGCCAGGATCCTCAGGCTGAGGCCGGAGACTCGACGGTAGAGGCGTTCGGCTTCGTCGAGGTCGCCCGCCGCCTCCCGGATCAGGGCCAGGGCTCCCATCGCGTCGGTGTTTCCGGCGTCGGCGGCCTTGCGGTAGAGGCGTTCGGCTTCGACGAGATCCCCTACGTACTCCCGGTTCAGGGCCAGGGTTGCCAGCGCGTCGGTGTCTCCGGCGTCGCAGGCTTCGTTCGCGAGGCGTTCGGCGCCGTCCAGGTCGCCCATCCTCACGCGCAGCATGACGAGGCAACGCAGCGCGGAGGTGTCTCCCGTGCCCGCGGCCTGGCGGTACAGGTGTTCCGCGGCGGTGTGATTGCCTGCGCGTTCCCACAGGTTCCCCAGGGCCTGCAGAGCGCCGGTGTGTCCAGCGTCGGCGGCTCCGCGGTACCAACGTTCGGCGCCTTCCTGATCCCCAGCCTCATCCCGCAGCTCGGCGAGGCTCATCGGTGCGCGTGGATCGCGGGCAGCCGCCGCCTTGTCATAGAGGCGTTGGGCGTGGCGCAGACGCAATCGAGCGCGCGCGGCGTCAGCGAGGTTGAGCAGGTCCTCGGTGGTATGTGCGTGCTCGTGAGTGGCGTCCCAAAAAGAGGTGCGCGGACAAAAGCGCCTCCGGGTGTGGTGCGCGTGTTGTTCGAGGTAGTCGGCAAGACGATAGGTCGGTTGATGGCCGTTGTTTCGGGTGGTGTCGCGGGCGCGCCGCCGGGGCCGGATGCGGGTCAGGGGTGCGACGGTGCCGTGGACACGGGTGCTGGCGTAGACGAGGGCTTGTTCGAACCAGTCGTTGTGGAGGGTGTCGGATTCGTGGTCGGTGAGGTAGGCGTCGGCGGCTTCCTCGAGAAACGCTTGGCGCAGGACGGGTCCGTGGCCGAGGCGGCGTGCGTCCATGGCAGCCTCGATCACCGCCCGCGCGCCGACCGGGGCGAGGTCGTAGCGCTTGAGCAACGCGAGCGCTCCTGCCAGGAATTGGGTTACACGCCCGTCGTCCCCACTCGCGAGAGCGTTCGCCAGTCGCGGGTCCTCTCCGGCGCGGGCACGCACCTCGTCCAGATCGGTGCCCATGAACGCGTCGGGCACACGCAGGTCGGTTCGGGTGAGCAGGGCCCGCGCCTGCGCGTGTGGGTCCGGGGAACCGGCGGAGGGTGAAGCGGTCAGGGCGTCCCAGTACGGGTCCGGCCACAACGTCGCCAGCACAAGTACCGGTGCGCGGGCGGGGTCGCGTAGAAGTTCGCGCACCTCCGCCGCGACGCGCTCGCCCACCCCGGAAGGGGCAAGGTAGAACTGAGCGTCGTTGAGCCAGAGCACGGTTCGCGGTCCCACGGCGGACAGCTCGGCCAGGGCGGCCTCGGGCCGTCCCGGCGCGATCGGATGCCACAACCGCCACTCATCGGGCACGCCCCGCAGCGCTTCCCAGCAGGCGCGGGTCTTCCCGGTGGAGGACCCGGCCACCAGTGTGACCATCATGCTCTCCCCGCCCGCTGCGCGTTCCACGGCCGCCCGCAGGACCCGATCGTGGGCACGCGGTACGTACACCGGCAGCACCGGCAGTGCCTCCCTGGTGTGTTCGGGTGCGTCGATGGCCTGGTGCACCTCGAGCGCAAACGGGTCCGTGAACTCGCGCACAGGCCGGCCTGCGGCTTCGAGCGCGCCGTTCAGGCGGTGGCAAGGATCGGTGAGAGTGCCGTGACGGGAGTCGATGTGCTCGCCCCGGTAGGCGACCGTGACTGGCCAGCCGGCTGCGCGCGCACCGGGCCCGTCGTCGATGGCTGCCGGCACGTGGTCGGTCCTGTCGGGTTCGGTGTCCCCGGGAGGAGATCGTCGAGATGTACGGCGTTCCTTTTCGGCCCGTGCGCGCACCTCGCGCCATTGCGCGAGTGGAGTGGATCGCCGATTGGGGTCGAGTCGGTTGGCAGTGCTTTCCAAATACCCAAGAAGAAAAGCGAATTGGGTGGAGCGTGCGGTGGGGGTGGAGCGGCCGCTGAACCAGTCGCTGAGCGAGGCTGCCTTGAGGCGGACGGGTGGTTTGTGGGCCAGGCCCCGCCGGATCAGTTCGGCATGCGAGGGGCTCATGGCCAACTGGTGGAGTTCGCGCAGACGCCGCGCGAAACATTCCGCGGCTGACTCACCCGCGCGGCCCTGATCGCGGCTGTCGTCGCCCGAGTTTCGCTCGTCCGTCCCCACCCACGCCCCCAGGCCTTCGTCTTCGGTCCGAACACGGACCGAACCCCTTCTCGGGAACTCGTGGATTCCCGGGTGACCAGCGTAGGGATCGTCCGGACCGGTCGCCGCCCGAAAACCGAACACACCGCTGCCTGGGCCTCATGGGTCCTGACACCGGGCGGCCCGAATACCGAGGGCGCCCGACCGGACTCGGGAGACGGTACATGACCGACACCACCCCCACCCCTGCGGCTCGCGGAAGTGTCCACGCCTCGATCGTCCGTGCCGCCCGCACGACGGCCTCCCACGCGGTCCGCGGGATCGCCACGGGTGCGGGAAGCACCGCCGGAGGATGGCTCATGTGGTGGATCCTTCACCACTGAGCCCCGGCCGCCCGCACTCGCGGGACGGCTCCGGCCGCGTGCCGCCGTCCCTCGACACGGTCGTCCGGCGGGGACGGGTCCGGCCGCCTGCGTGAGCGCCGGCACGGACGATCCCGGCCGGGCCGGACTACGGCCGGTTCCCGATCGGCCGCCGGCGCGGCGGCGGCCCGGTCGGTGGTGTCACAGTTGGGCGGCGGTGTGCAGGCAGATGCGTTCGTCGTCGTGGAGCGGGCCGTGCGCCAGGAGGGTGTCGTCGTCGAGGAGCCGGCGTACCCACGATTGGTGGATGACGAACGCGGCCCGACACAGGCCGCGTTCGGGATGGTCCTCCTCGGGGCCGCCGATCGCCATGTCCACCGGGTTGTCGGGGTCGGTGGCCTCGGACAGCGCTGCGGCCAGCACCAGGGTGAACAACTCGTCCCGGCGGGGAACCTCGGGATCGGCCGCCAGGCGCAACAGGAACGGCAGCACCGCCGACATCGCCGGGCCGATGCTCAGCACACCCGACATCACCACCCAACCCAGCGCCCGCGTGGCCTCCTCGGCCGCTCCGGCATCCAGGAGACCGCGCAGCACGAAAGGTCTTGTGGAACCGCTCGATCTTGCCCGTCGTGGTCGGCGACCGCGGCTTGGTCAGCCGCCGGTTGATGCCGTTCTCCCGGCACACCCGCTCGAACATCACCTCGACCGGCAGCGGCTTGGAGTAGCGGCCGGTGAACTGCTTGCCGTTGTCGGTCAGCACCTCGGACGGGACCCCGAACCGGCGCATGGCTTCGATGAACGCCTGGCACACGGCACGGCCGGAGGGCTGCGGGACCACTGCGCCGATCACAATGAACCGCGAGCAGTCGTCGATCCCGGTGACGAGTTTGCACTCGCGGCCGTCGGCAAGGAAAACCCCGCCCATCAGGTCCATCTGCCACAACTGCATCGGAGCGTCGCGCTGCCATCGTTTGTAGACACGGCGGTGCACCTGGACCTGGTGGTTGACCAGGCCGTTGCGGGCCAGGATCCGGTGCACCGTCGACCGGCCCGGGGTGTTCGCGATCCCGCGCGCGGCCGGCTCGTGAGCGATCCTGCGCGCACCCCACTTCGGGTAGGTCTGCCGCAGCCGGCAGACGGCGAGCTCGACGTCGACCGGCACCCGTGACGGTGACGTGTGCGGCAGACGGGACCGGTCCTTCAACCCGTCCCGTCCGCCCTCGCGGAAGCGCCGCAGCCAGGTGTGCACGGACTGCCGCGACGTTCCGTACCGGCGGGCGACCTCGGCCACCGGCGAACCGTCCAGTACCTCCACCACCGCCCGAAACCGGTGCTCAACCGTCCAGTCCTCGTCGGCGCCGCCATCCTCTGGTACCTCGCCCATGCCACTACAACGACCACCAGCCGTCACGGACGTGGCCGGACCGTCAGAAATCTCCCGCGACCGTCAAGCAACTCTCGCAACAACGACGTCAAGCAAGAGCTGGGACTGCACATGTCACACGGGGCGATGGAGCTGCGTGGCGGCCGATGGCGCGCCCGGAACGGTCACCCCCGGCACTCCGGGGCCGCTCGGGGCGACCCGGGCCCAGTTGTGCATGCAGACGCCGATCGAGGGTCGAGCCACGGGCGGCAGCGTTTCGGTGGACGCCGCGCTGACGTTGACGACCCCGGCGTTCGTCCGCCGGGTACCTACTCGGGGTCGCTCACGCTGAGCCTGAGTTGGCCGAGCGGGCTTGGGACGGTCGACACCGAGTCGACGCGTCGGGACGTGCGGGTGTCGACGCTTCGAGACGGTGCCGCTCTATTCGCCCGGTGGCGCGGGACGACTCGGCCGATAGCGACCCGGCGTCCCCGCCACCGGGCGCCTTCGCGTAGCACGGGAATCGTGATCGGCCACGCCCGGAGCGACGGCATGGGACCGTCGCGCCCGACGTGCGATCGCTCGGGAGACCGCACAAAAACGCGTCGACATGCTCCGGCACGCAGAATTCGGCAACCACGCTTTCCCCGCTGCCCGTCGCCCCGGGCGTGGAGGGCAGGATGCGAAATCGGGGCGTTGCCGTCGGGACCCCGCCGCCTGGCAACACCTACAGCCCGCTCGACTCGATCGCCGGCCGCATATTCATCGGGGACCCGAGCGACTTCCCGGAAGCGGCCCGGCAACCCGACGGATCCATTCCCGCGGTGTACCTTTTCCCGACCTTCGAAGTCGAAAGCGACTGATCGACCACAGGTGTGATTTCGCAAAGGTGGTCGGCGTCGGCCGGAGCTTTGGCCGGGTGGTCCCGAGCCGCCTGGGAACGAAAGCCCGCGCGCCCGACCGAGGTCACCCCACGACGGTTTCCCGATTCGCCCCGCTCGACCCCACGCGGCGTCACCCGCCCGCCACGCGATCCGGACCGTGCGCCGCAGCGCGATCGCCGGCATCAGCGCCGCGACGCCGAGTCCGGCCCGCACCGCAGCGAGCACACCGGCCGGACTGTCGCTCTCGAACGCCACCCGCCAGTGTCGATCGGCACGCACGCTCCAGCGCCTCCCGCACCCGGGTACGCCACGAACACGCTCCACCTCGCCGCCGAAGGCTGCGGCGGCCCCGGGGGCTCGAGTTGCAGCGGGTCGACGATAGGAGAAAAGTGGATCTTGTCGTTCGTTCGCACCGTCGAAATCGCGATCTCCGGTGACTCCAGGCCGCGCAGCGGGCACGTCCGCGCGGCCGGCACACGGCAACTCCACGATACGCACCGGGATTTCACCATGCCCAAGCCCGCACGGCGACTCGTCTTCCGCATCGTCGGCACGCCCTGTCTGGCGACCGCGATCGCACTGCCCGCCATTTCCCCGGCCGCACCCGCCGCCGTTGCCCAAGGCCCGAATACCGTGCCTGCCGCAAGCAGTCCCCCCGCGCCCCAGTCCCCGGGCACGCCCGGACCGGGGCCGGGCACGTCCGCACCGCCGGCCACGTCCGGGCCACCGCCGAACTCGGCACCACCGGCCACTTCCACGCCTGACGAGCCGGGCGCGCCCACGTACAAGCAGCCACAGCTCCCCGAGTCGAAGCCCGGCGCCGGTACGCCCGAACAGCCGGGCGTGCCCGCGTCGTCGGACGCGGCGAAGTCCCCGGGCCCGCAGCAGTTCGGGCCGAACACACAGAGGGAGACGGAGGACCGGATAGCGGCTCTCGGCGTGCCGGAAGCGGAGAAACAAAAGCTCAGGGACGGGTTGGCCAAGGCGATCGCCGCAATCAACGACTCGGCGACCAAGCCGGCCGACAAGGCCGCGTTCGAAAAGGCCGTGGACGGGATCAACGTGGCGTTGAAACTGAGCCAGGCCCAGGGCGCGACGCCGGCGGAAAAGGCCATGTACGAGAAGGTCGCGTCGACTCTCGCCAGTGCCGTGCAGGATGCCCAGGACTCGAAGACGACGCCCTCGGACCGGGATGAGCAACTGCGGGTCGTGAGCATTGTCGGCGACACGCTCAAAGTGATCGCGGATCGGGTCACGCCGCCACAAGACCGGGCCACATACTCGACGATCGTGCACGCGATCAGCGAAGCAATGGCCATATCCCTCGATCCCGGCACGACGTCCCAGAACAAGAGTGTGCACAGGTTCCTGATGATCAGTCTGGCCACGAACCTGTCGGCCCTTCAGGAGCCGAGGACCGACACGGTGGACCGGGCGATCCTCATCAAGTTCGCCGAATCCCTGGCCGCCGGATTCCTGGCCGGCCTGAACCCGCAGACGGCACCGAAGAACGCGCAGGACAGGGAAGCGATCACGAAGGCTTTGGAAAAGATCGCAGGGGAGGCCGGACAGGCATCGGCAACCCTCCAGAACCCGCAGACCTCCCCGCAAGAGCGGACCGCGGCGCAACAGAAGCTGGTCGCACTGACCAGTGCGCCAGCCGCCGCGCAAAGCGGCGCTCCGCCCAACGCGCCGCCCGACGCGCCGCCCGGCGCGCCGCAGAACTCCAAGTACCCGGAGTTCCTCACCGAGGTCAAGAAGTACAACCCGCCCGCAGCCTGCCTCGACGTGATCGACCGCCGTACCGCCCAGGTCGGTTGGCCGGACGGATCCCTGTGGGGCCTCTCCGACGACGCGTGCGCGGCCACGCTGCTCAAAGCAGGCCGCGAAAACACCGGCACGTGGAAGGCGCTGTTCGCGTGTGTCCGCGACCAGCCGTTCTCGACCTGCCTCACGTACATTCCCAAGGACTGACACCCGAGTGGCGCGACGGCGGAAACGCGATGCGCCCATGGAACTCGGGCAAGGCAGAAGGGCGCGTCCGTCGCCGGCCGTCCTTGCGCAGACTCGCGCCCTACGCGACCAGGCCGCGCGAACTGCGGCGCGGGTGTCGTGGAGCCGGTCGAGGAACTTTCGGGCCGTGAAACGCTACGTGTTCCGGTTTCGTGCGGTGGGTGTGGGGCGAAGGCCCAGGCGGGGTGGTGTGCGCACAGGAGTGGGAGGCGGCCGGTCCAGGCCGTTTCGGGCAGGGGAGAGGAGCAGTGGATCGTGACGTCCCCGCGTACTCGGTACGGAGACACCGGGACGATCGTTCCTCGGAGACGATCCATGAACCGCGCCGCCTCGATCTGGGTCGCATCCTCCGGGCCACCTCGTTCTTCGCCGCTGTTTGCGCTCTCGACGGCCACGAGGTTCCGGGCGCGCATCAGCGACCAACCGACGAACACGGAGGCTCAAGATCCACAAAAACGAACAACTACCGCAATGGTCCTCAGGGGGCGGCGCGAACGTCCTCGACTCCGATGACGCGCCTGCCTGGAGGTAAGGCGGTGCGAGGGCCGTCGTGCCTGTCCCTGTGCGTGCGGAGGTGACGGGCAGGGGCCCGGCGCGCAAACGCGGACGCTATTGGTCAATTCGGGCCCTGGTGCTTCGCCCCGTCGACTTGTTCGGCGGGGCGAAGCGCTGCGAAGTGGCTGGTTCGGGCGCGGGCGCGGGGTGTGTCGGTCAGGTGGGCGTCGATGCGGGCGAGGTTGATCGCGGCGCCGGTGAGCTGGTGCTGGAGGCCGGTCTTCGTCAGGCCCCGGTAGCGGGATCTGCGCAGGCCACAGCGCCCGACGCCTTGGGAGATGGTTCCTTCGCCCCCGGCACGGATCTTGTAACGGTCCTTCCAGGCGTCGGTCTGCTGCTCTGCCCGGGCCGCGCGGATCGCGTGGTGTTCATCGTGGTGCCGCAGCCGCAATTCACGGTGGGTGGCGGCGGGCGAGTTGATGCACTCGCGGCGCACGGGGCAGGGCCGGCAGTCGAGCACGGAGAACCGCACCCGGATCACCGGCAGCCCTTCCTGGGAGCGCCGTTCGTGCCGGCCGCCAGTGGTACGACCTCCGGGGCAGGTGACCTGCCTGTTCTCCCAATCGATGATGAACGCTTCCTGGTCGAAGCCCCCCACCGTGGCGCTCTGGGCGCTCGTGTCGGCCGCGACCGGGCCGTGCGGGGAGACACCGTGATCGAGCCGGGCGGTGACAATCGCGGCGGCGGTGGGGTATCCGGCATCCACCCAGTGCTCGCCGGGCAGGCACTCCCGTGTGGCGAGTCCGGTGTGCATCTCCTCGCTCATCACGCTGTCCGGGACCGTCGCCGAAGTGGTGACCACGTTCGTGACCAGGTTCGGGGCGTCTGGGGTTCGCAGGTCTCGGTGAGGTGGACCTTGTATCCGTCCCACATGGTGTCCCGTTTTGCGCTGCCGCGCGCGTCGCCGTCGTAGGGGGTGACCAGGCGCGTCGCGCCCGGCGGGCGGTCATTTGGGCCTCTGCGCGTCACCTCGCCCTCCACCGGATGGAACTGCTGGACCCACACCTGCCGCAGGACCTCCACTTCCCCGAGCCCCGCGCAGGCCATCGGGCGCGTCGGCTGCGAAGAGCACCTCCAACAGTCGCATCCCGTCCCGACCGACCCTGACGCCCACCTCGTCCCGTTTCGCGCGCGCCTTGGGAAACCTGGAGTCCTCCGCCCGGGTGGCGTAGTGCCGGAACCAGTCCGGCTCGGCGACCTCGGCCGGCCAGGCCGGGGCCGCTCGGGCGAGCGCGTTCAACGCCGAACGCAAGGTCTCCGTCACCAGCTCCAGCCGGCACGGTTCACGCGCGACGGACAACACATGCGTGGAGTCCGCACGAGCTCGGCCCGAGCTCATGAGCAGCCCTGTCTCCGGGCCGCCGCCAGGACCCCGTCCAGCACCCGCCGCCCGCCGCCCGCACCGGCCAAACGGTCCCGGAACGCGACAGCACCGAGAAGTCGAAGCCCGAGTCGTCCAGCCGAAGCCCGAGCGCGTACTTGAAATCGATCCGCGCCCGCACCGCCTCCGCGGCCTGCCGGTCGGTCATCCCCTCCACGAACTGCAACAAACGAGGACTGGGAGCCCGAACCCGCCGTCTTCGTCGGTGACGACGCCCAGGTCCCCGGCCAGGACTCCGTCGTCTACGACGGCATGGGCCGCACCACCGCCCAGGTCTTCTCCTCCAAGGCGATCGAACAATGGCGCACCACGACCACGTACGCCGGTGCCGACGAGACCCGTGTGACCCCCCCGAACGGCGGCACCGCCACGCTGTCGATCAATGACGCCCGCGGCAAACCGAAGGAACTACGCGAGTACAACGGCGGCAAACCCGAGGGCGACGGCTACACGAAAATCACCTATACGTACACCCCGCGCGAGGAACTGAAGACCGTCACCGACGCGGGCGGCAACACCTGGACGTACACCTACGACTTCCTCGGCCGCCGGACCCACGTCGAGGTCCCCGACAAGGGCCCGTCCGACACCCGCTACGACCTCGTCGGCCGCGTCATCGGCACCACCGACGCCCGAGGCCAAAAGCTCGCCTACACCTACGACGCGCTCGGCCGAAAGACCGCCAGCTACAAGGACACGGTCGCCGACGCGAACCTCCTCGCCGAATGGACGTACGACCGCTACGCCAAGGGCCAGGCCGACGGCTCCTCCCGCTACGTCGGCGGCAAGTCGGGCGCGAAGTACACCAGCGAGATCACCGGCTTCGAACCCGGCACCTACCGCCCCGCGGGCACCCGCACCACCATCCCCGCAGCCGAGGGCAAACTCGCCGGCGTCTACACCACCTCCACCAAGTACGAGCCGCGCGTGGGCCTGCCGGTGAGCACGAAAGTGCCCGCCCACGGCGGCCTGCCCGCCGAGACACTGCTCTACGGCCACAACGACGCCGGCCTCCTCACCGAGCTCGGCGGCGCGACGTTCTACCTCAGCTGGGCCGAGTACGACCCCTACGGCCGCAACACCCTCGCCGTCCTGGGAGCCGAACCCCTCCAACCCGGCTTCACCAGCGCCTACGACCCGGCCACCGGCCGCCTGCTGTCGACCGAATGGCAAAAGCCGGGCGTCAAGGTCGACGCCACGTCATACACCTACAAGCCCAACGGCGACGTCACCTCGATCAAGACGGTCCGCGACGGCACCACCACCGACACCCAGTGCTTCGCCTACGACAGCCACCGTCGCCTCAAGGAGGCATGGACCGACACCGCCGGCACCGACACCCCTACCGCCCCACGCGACGGCGGCCTCGGCGCCTGCACCACCCAAACCCCGACCCCGTCCACGGTCGGCGGCCCGGACCCGTACTGGCAGACCTTCACCTACGACGTCGTCGGCAACCGCACCAAACTCGTCGACCACGACCCCACCGACGACCCGACCAAGAACGTCACCACGGAGTACGGCTACCGCGCGGGCACCACGTCCACGGACCGCACCCACCGCCTGGACACCGTCACCGTCAAGACCGGCACCCGCGAAGCAGTCACCACCGGCCTGACCTACGACCCCTCCGGCAACACCAAAACCCGCCCCGGCGCCGACGCCAACGTCCAGACCCTCACCTGGAACGAAGAGGACAAGCTCACCAAGGTCGCCTCGGCCACCGGAACCGGCGACTACGTCTATGACGCCGACGGCAATCGGATCATCCGCCGCGAGGCCGGCAAGACCACCCTCTACCTCGGCAGCGACGAACTCACCACGAATACCGACCAGTCCGGCCCTGTGGTCGGCACCCGCTACTACCAGACGGCCGGCGGCGCCGCCGTTGTCCGCAACGGCAACGGCATGCTCGTATACGTGGCCGTCGACCATCACGGCACTCCCACGAGCACCCTCGATGCCACCACCCTGACGGCGACCCGTCGCCAGTCGAAGCCCTTCGGCGAGCCGCGCGGTCCCCAGCCCACCCAGGCAGGCGGCCAATGGCCCGACGACAAGGGCTTCCTCGGCAAACCGATGGACACCACGGGCTTGACTCACGTCGGCGCCCGCGAATACGACCCCACCCTCGGCCGCTTCATCAGCGTCGACCCGCTCATGGACCTGGCCGACGCTCAACAGATGCACGGCTACAACTACGGCAACAACAACCCGGTGACGCGCAGCGATCCCACCGGCCTGTCGCCTGAAGACGAACTTCGTGCGGCCGCTGCGGCAGGATTCGCCGCCGCCCATGCGACGGCGATTGGTACATCGCCATCGAGAAACAACCCCATATCCACCGGATCCGGGAAGACGGGCGGAGGCACCGGGTCGGCACGCGGCCCAGGAAATCCTCTCCTGGCAGGCCAACTGACTGCCGGTGTCGAGGTTCGGCGGTCGGTGTGGGAAAAGGTGGCAGACAATCGTGCGTTCAAGTTTGTCAGCGAGGTGACGGGGGTCCAGGCCGGCATCGAATGCTGGGAATCAAGGGGCAGCGACACGCAGGCGTGTATCGACACAGGCATCAACCTTGTCACTTTGGCGGCCACAGGCGGCGCAGGCAAGGCCGGCGAGGCTGTTGCCCGCCAGGTGGAAAGGAAGATAGCCAACGAAATCGTCGATGACGTCGGCCGAAAAGGTGACGGTCTCGTCGGATCTATCGTAAAAAGCTGCGGCTTGACGCACAGCTTCGTTCCTGATACCAAAGTGCAGATGGCCGACGGATCGACCAAACCGATCCAGGACATCCAACCGGGTGACAACGTCCTCGCCACTGACCCTGAGACCGGCGAAAGCAACACTCGCACGGTCTTGGCCGCAATCACCACCGAGAACGACAAAGACTTCGTCGACCTCACCGTCAGCACGGACGACGGCAACGCCTCCATAATCGCTACCATCAGTCACCCCTTCTGGGTCCCGGACCTGAAGCGATGGGTCAATGCGGGTGAGTTGAAGCAGGGCCAGTGGCTGCAAACGTCCAGTGGCACCTGGGTTCAGATCCGCGCTGTGCGCTTGTTGCGTCAGCAGCAACGTACGCACGACCTGACCGTTGATGCGGACCACACGTACTATGTACTCGCCGGAAATACGCCAGTACTGGTTCTTAACGACGGTGGCAGTGGCCTGGTTACCGTTGGGCGCTGGATGTCGACGGAGGAATACCAGAAGATGTTGAAAACGGGAATGGTCCAATCGGGGGCGGGGGATAGGAGCTTCGTGGTATATCCAGCTAGTTCCGATGGGTATATTTCCGCGCGACCCGGTTCCGTCTATGTAGAGTTTGATGTGCCGCACTCTCTTCTGTCTCCGGGCGGGAGGCCGGGCGACTATAAGCTCTCCGGACCAACATCTCTTGACGCTCGACTCGCTGCCAAGAAGGGCCTGCCGATCCCGCAATCGCCGGCTGCGGAAAACATTCGACTCGGAGGTGGCTCGGGATGCCCCTAGGTGCTTCTCTGCTGGTGAGTGCCCAAAAGTGGATCGATGCACGGAGTGACGAGGTGCGTCAAAGTGGCGTAGCGATGGAGATTAATTATTCTCCAATCGATCGAGATCCGCGATCCCTTCAGTGGATTCTGGAAAGCTCGGATAAATTCGGAGAGGTTATTCTCTGGGAGAGCGGAGAAGCTGAGGTTAGCTTCGCCGTAATCGAGACGAGTGAAGTCCGAGTCGAGCATTGCGATATCGAAAGTTCGATGGAGCTAGAAAATGTCTTGACTCAAGTCCTTCAATGGATGATCAGTTCGTCTGATTGAGCAATGACTATTCGTCCCAAGAGAGACAGAAGCCCCGCGGATGTGATTCTGGGGGTGGTGTGGGCTGGGGTTTTGCAGGTTGGGTGAGAATGTTTCGTGGCTGTCCGGGCGAGGGTCGTGAGGGCCTGACCTGGGATTATTGCGGTTGTGTTGAGAATGCCCGGGTGTGTTGCGCATAGCCTGTGCGTCTAAAGGCCCGGGCCGTGTTTGCGCAGGTCACAGGGTTTTGCATGGTTGCGGAGCCCCGGGGTGTGTCTACTGCCGGGTATGCGGGACCCGGTGGCGGTGCCGGGGTGGCGCCGGGTCTCGGCGAGGTGGTCGAGGCGAACCGCGTCGAGGCTGGTTGTGGTGATGCGTTCGGTGCCGTCGTCGATCGCGGTGATCGCGGCCTGGCGGATGAGGCGGGTGAGGCTGCCGATGCGTCCGGCGGTGCGTTGGTGGGGTAGGCGGCGAGGCGGGGTGGTGTCCCGGCCCGTTCGGTGTGTGTTTCGGGTCCAGGGCGGTTTCCACTCCGGCGATCAACTCTTTGAATGGTTCGCGTGTGCCGAGCCGTGCGGGGAACGCCCCGCACTCGATCAGCGAGGCCCGTCCGGCGAGCCCGGCCCCGCGTGCACCCGCGAACTACGGTGTGGCGGTCACGTCGATGCCCGCGTACACGAACGTTGCGCCGATGCGTTCGGTGAGGTCTCTTCGGCAGGTCTGCGGTCTCGGCGCCGGTGGTGGTGCGGGGGTCGAGGACGGCGGGTTCTCGTCGATCAGGACCAACCGGACGCCTGCCCGGTGGTAGGTGTGGCAGACGGCCTCGGTGATCTGTGCCTGCGTCATCCGGGTGCCGGCGGGGACGCCGAGACAGCGGGCGAACTCGGCGGCGAGGGCCTTCGCGGTCGCGCCGGGCGGCACGAGGACGTACGCCACCGGGACCCGGCCCTCCACTCTCCCGCTGTGTCGGGCGGCCTCTGCGGGGGCACGTGCGTCCGACGTGGAGCAATGCGGTGGTCTTCCTTGCCGCGGCGGGGCCGGTGACGATCAATGCCGGTCGGGCGGTGGTGCGTTGCTGGCGGCCGAGGATCATCGGCGTGCGTATGTTCGTGGCGAGGGTGTCGATGGTCGGGGTGCGGATGGTCACGAACGCGCAGTGGTGGGCCGGGCGTTCTTCCCGGCTGCGTGGCGGTGTGCCGGGCTCGGGTGGTGTCGGGGGCGCCTTGGTCGCGAAGTCCTGCCGGCCCTGTCAGGTGGTGACCGGCCGGGATTGTTCCGTCGCGTCCACCCCCTCGCCACTGGGGCCGTCGCCCGACTGCTCACCGGGGCTCACCATTTCGGGGCCTCCTCGTGTGCGTCGTGGATCCCGAGTCCCGGGTGCGGCGGGGCGGGGGAGCCGGGCTCGTCCTCGTCGGCGTCCGGGCCCGGGAGCGGTGACTCGTCGAGGCCGTCGTCGAGTTCGTCGAGGCTGTCCTCGCCCGTCCTCGGGACGGTGCCGCCGAGGTCCTGTTCCCGCCCTTTGCGCGCGGGGCGTCCCGGTGGGGGAATCCGGGTGGGTGTGCCGCGGGCGAGGAGGCGTTGTTCGGCGCGGGTGGCGCGTCCGCTGTGGGCGCGGTGCATGAGTTGGTCGAGGGCGTCGGCGAGGTTCGCTTCGTGGATGTCGGCGTCGGTGTGGGGGCCGGCGGTGGCGCGCAGGTATTGCCGGGTGCGTTCGTCGAACGGGTGGTGGGCGTGGTCGCGGTGGATCCACGGGATCTCGGTCAACTCGCCGTCGGGCAGGCGGATCCATACCTGGCGGCCGTTGTGCGGGTTGTGGTGGACCTTCCACTTCCCGCCTCGGGCGACGATCCCGGAGGACTGCCCGCGTAGCGGGCCCGGCACCTCGTGGTCGTACGTGCGGTGGTCGATGCGGATCCCGCGTTCGGTGACCGCCTGCCATCGCACCGGCAGCAACTCGAGGTAGTCGCTGCCGCTCAGCGGTACCGACACGTATCCGCACGCCGCGACCAGCGCGGCCCACATCTGGTTCGGCGTCAACGCGACCCTCGGCATCACCGGATGCCGCAGCCCTTCGTGCGGGCGGTGGTGCCGGTGGACGAGCTATTCGTCGAGCAGGTCCTGCAACCGGGCGACACTGAAGCACGCCTCGCGTTCGGCATCCCTGCCGCGTCGAGTGACGTCGGAGCCGGTGTATCCGGGAAGGTGTTGGCAGAACAGGGTGTTGATCGATCCGAACGTGCGCTCGACGATGCCTTTCGCCGTCGGCGCGAACGGGGGAGCCGGCTGCACGCCGATCCCGAGCGTCTCGCACGCGGCGGTGAACGCCCTCGACAGGAAGACCTTCCCCCGGTCCACGACGATGGTCTCCGGTACGACGACGTGCCGGGGGGCAGCGCCCCCGAGGTGTTCGTCCAACGTCATCGGCCGATCGCGGGCGAACAACCGGGCGTGGGCGAAGCGCAACACGTCGGGCCATGTCGGCCGGGCGGGATGGGGGACGGCCGTCTTTGCGGGCGACGGCGCCGCGTCCACCGCCCTGGTCTCGCCCGGTTACGGCACCGCCGCCGGGATTGCCCTGGCCCCACCGTTCCGTTTCCTTGACACTTCGGCTGTCCACGATCCCGGAGCCTGAGGTCGGATCACGGGCCCGACCGGCGCGTTCCCGCTCCCGGAGCGCGCCCGGGATCGCCCCCGATCGTCCCTCGGTCCGCCACCTGCGCCCGTGGCGGTGGACCGTCCGGTACGGCGGGAAGTCGTGCCGAGGCAGGCGCCGTGCGCAGCAGGCCCGAAGCCGATACGAGGGCGCGTTGAGGATCTCGCGTCGGGGATGCCCGGTCGATCTCCCGGCCTCGGCGGCGGCACGAGAGGGGCGAGGACCTCCCATTCCGCGTCGGACAGCGCGCGGCCCGACCATGATCCGCATCCCCCGAGACAGGCGACCACCGACTCGGCTTCCCTGAAAGACCCTTCCGGACCCCCTCTACGTCTCCCCGGCCGTGACGTCTACTGTGAGCCGATGAGTGAGGACTCGAGGCCGCAGGTGTATCCCAACCGGTGGGCCGATGCCACCGGGCCCGGCGATCAGGGTCCGGCGCGCGAGAGATGCGGGTGTATCGAATACGCCTCCCGGACACAGTCGCCGACCCGTTTCCATCCCGAACGTCAGGACACCACCGCACCGGGATGGATCCGCCTTCTCGAACTGATCGAAGAGGCCGCGGCCGACGGACGGGAGGTCTTCAAGCCGCTGGTGGAACTCACCGCGGAGCAGCGGCGCCAGGTCGTTACGCTCCCGGCGACCATCGCCGAACTCACCTCGGTGAAACACCTCGTGCTGTACGGCAGCAACCTGGTGCGTATCCCGCCCGAGATCGGTGCGATGACGAGCCTCGAGGAGTTCACCCCGTACACCTCGTACCGCCTGCACTGGTTCCCGTACGAGATCACCCGGTGCCTCAATCTCCGGCGCAGCACGGTCAGCTCCCGTGCCGTCTACGGCAACTACAAGCAGCGGCCGCCGTTTCCGCCGCTCCGGGCCGCGGCAACCGATGATCGGGCCGCGGACCTCGACGACGTCGACCCCGGGGTGTGGGGCGCCACCTCGATCCGCACGTGCAGCGTCTGCGACGAGTGTGTCCACGGTGCGAACCTGCGCCAGGTGTGGATCTCACTGTGGACATCCGGCGCCGACGTGCTGCCCTTGCTGGTCAACGCCTGTTCGACGGCCTGCGTCGATGCGCTGCCCGCACCGACCGAGGGCTACGTCCCGACGCCGCACACCGGCGGGCCGGACATCGGCCAGCCGCCGGCAAGTTTCTCCCCACCCCGGCTGAAGCGTGGCGAATAGCGTCCGGTCGTCGGCGCCGCCGGCGACGTGCTCGATCCCGTCCGCACTTGCATGTGTGCTCGCTGCCGTCAAACCACCCGTGCCACAGGACGTGGAAGACGCAGGGGAGAACTTCGAGCGGGCCGCCGACCACCTCGATGCCTTCGATCGGTGGCCGTTCTCGTGTGAACGCCTGGAACGCCGAGGCGATCAGCCCCGGGCGACCCCCGTTGCGGGGATGTCGATACCCGGCCGGCCACCGCAGGTTCGCCGCCGACACCCGATCCGGCCGCCCCAACTGCCGATGGACCCAGCCGACCCGCGTACACTTCGCCCGATACCACCTGCGCCGCACCGAACGTGCCCTGGTGGTCATCACCCGGGACGACAAAATGCGCACCGTCCTGTTCGACGGCACGGACGCGCAACTTACGAACACCATCCTAGAACTCGCCCGCGTGGCCGACGTCGAAGGCCGCCCGTACTTCGGCTGCGAAGGCATCGACGATCCGCGGCTGACCGAACGGCTCACCGGATGAAAGACGGTGACCAAGCGCGCGAACCCGCATCCTGGTTTCGAACGCCACCGCCGGCAGCGCGTTTGCTGCCTGTCGTGTCGTCGGGGCGGCTCCCGAGCCCCGGCCGGACCCGCAGCGTTCCCTCGCCCATGCCTGTGTGTACCGGCATGGGGCGAGGGCCACTCGGATCAGTCGGTCCTACGTTGTTGGTGGGTTGGTTGGGCCGGCGTAAGGTCCAGAAATCCAGAGACGCCGGGTATGGCTTTCAGTCGGTTGCCCTCGATGGTTCCACTCACCTGGCCGCCCGGCGTCTCACGACGACTCGGCCGCTGATTGGGAGTTGCGGGCCCTCAGGGTGATCGCTGAGTAGGACCACGCCGGCGAGGTCGTCCGGACGAACAGCGCACATCGAACGACCGGAGGCACGGGTGGCCCAGATCTGGGCGGGCACGGATATCGGCAAGTCTCACCACCACTGCGTGGTGCTGGACGTCGAGGGCAAGCGGCTGCTGTCGAGACGGGTCCCGAACGACGAGCCGGAACTGCTGAGGCTGCTCGCCGATGTGTTGGCCATGGACGACGACGCCGTCTGGGCGGTCGACGTCGCCGACGGCATGGCAACCTTGTGGATCAATCTGTTGCTGAACCACGGCCGGCGACTCGTCTACATACCCGGCCTCGCGGTCAACCGGGCCTCGGCCGGCTATCGGGGCATGGGCAAGACCGACGCCAAGGACGCGACCGTCATCGCCGACCAGGCCCGCATGCGCCGGGACCTGACCGTCATCCGGCCGGACGACGAGCTCGCCGTCGAACTGCGGGTCCTCACCGACCGCCGCAGCGACCTCGGCGCCGACCGCACACGTCGGATCAACCGCCTCCGCGGCCAACTCACCGGCATTTTTCCCGCGTTGGAACGCGCCCTCGATCTGGGCAACATCGGTCCGCTGGTTCTGCTGACCGGCTACCAGACCCCGGCCGCCCTGCGACGAACCGGCCCCAAGCGCCTGCTGAGCCGGCTGCACAATCGCAAGGTCCGTGGCGCAGAAGCTCTTGCCGAGGCTGCCATGGAGGCCGCCGAGCGTCAGCACACCGCCCTTCCCGGGGAAAAGGTCACCGCACAGGTGATTCACACGCTGGCGAAGGAGGTGATGAGCCTCAACGAGCAGATCGCCGAGATCGACAGGCTCATTGCGGCCCGATTTCGCGAACACGACCTTGCCGAAGTGATCGAGAGCATGCCCGGCATCGGCCCACTGCTGGGGGCCGAGTTCCTCGCCGCCACCGCCGGCGACATGGACCGTTACGGCAGCTCCGACCGCCTGGCCAGCTTTGCCGGAGTCGCCCCGGTCCCGCGCGACTCCGGCAACGTCAGCGGCAACCTGCACCGCCCCCGGCGCTACCACCGCGGTCTCCAACGCGTCTTCTACACCTCTGCGCTGATCAGCATTCGCTGCTGTGAGGAGTCCCGCCGGTTCTACGAGCGCAAGCGTGCCGAAGGCAAGCGCCACACCCAAGCCGTCCTCGCGCTGGCCCGACGACGCGTCAACGTCCTGTGGGCCCTCGTTCGTGACGGACGGTGCTTTCAACGTGAACTACCCGCCACAGTCGCTGCTTGACAACAGCATTAGGAGGTGAGTTCGAGGACGACGCGCAGTGCGGCGGACACGCGCGTCATCACCGCCGGGTCGACGGTTCCCAGGTAGGTGCCGGAGCGGATGCGTTTGTCGGTGAGGGCGACCAGGTCGACCGCGACCACGGCGCCCGCGACCGGTTCGGCGATCGGCACCGTCACCACCGTGTCGGGGGCGCCCCCGGTGCGGTCGATCATCACGCACACCAGTGTTCCCGGCAGCGCGCGGATGGCCGCGTCCGACTCGACGATCAACACCGCGCGCACCTTGGTGGCCAGGGCCACCTCCCAGACCTGTCCGCGTGCGAGGTTCACGCGAGGTCCTCGCCGAACACGTCCGCGAGCTCCTCCGCGTCCTCGCCGTGCCGACCGCGCCACGCCTCGATCGCCTCGCCCGCCTCACGCAGCGCCTCGGCCCGCAACGCCCGCTCGACATACGCCGACAGATTCCCCGCCGACGCGGCCTTGGCGGTGGCCAACAGGTCCGCGGGAATCGTCACCGTGACCCGTTCCCTAATCGTCATACCAGGGATCATACGCCACGTATGACGATCCATCGGCATCCAACGCCGCGACAGCGGTTCGCCACAAAGCCCGACCGAGGAACTCGACACCCCGGGAGAGGTTCCCGGCGGGTGCCGGGCCGCGTCCGGGGCTCCGCTCCCGCGTCCGACATCGCCGTCCACGACCCCATCCGGGCCGTCGTGGGTGCCTATCGCCTGGCCGGAGCGGGCTATCGGGCGACGGCCGAGGCCATATGCGAGGACCGGGGCGCGCAGGGCAAGTACCTGTTCGCCATGATCAAGGACCTCGGCGCGCGAGGTGTGATCGATCAGGACATGGTCGACGCCTTCGACGAGGCCCGCTTCCCGGGTAACGACAGCCTGCACGACCGCCCTTCCTATGCCCCGGACGAGGTGGCGGACGTCGCCGAACTCATCGAGGAGGCGACGGAGTTGTTGTACGTCCAACCCGCCCAGCGCAAGCGGATGAAGGACGCCCGCGGAGCGCGCCGCGCGGCGCACAAGGCCGCGCAGCAGGGTCCCTGAACCTGCCGGGCAGGTAGACCCCTCCGGCCGATCGCCGCAGGGACGGCTACGACACCCGACGGATCGCCTGAGCGGAAGCACGTGCTTCCGGACCGACGAGCGGCAGGACCGACCGGGGTCCTGCCGTTCGTCCGTCGATGTCTCGGTCAGTGCAGGCTGGCCGAAGGCGTAGCGGGCGGGTGCGGGCATACCGCCGGAGGTCGAGTCGCGGACGGACCTGCCGCGCAGGGTGTAGCCGCAAAGTCGAACGAGCGCGGGACGACCGCATGGCCGGCGGACCGTAGCGTCGTCTTCTCCGAGGCCGGCACCCTCGGCGACCCGAGTATCGCGGCCTCGTCGACACCGAAGAGGGAGATTTCCATGCGCGCACGCACGTTACTCGTCACAGCGGCGGCAGCCGTCGCGGTCGCGATGCCGTCTACTCCGGTCATGGCCGCGCCCACGGCCGACGCACCGCAGGCGGCGGCGTTGAGCGGGCCGAAGTGTCACACGAATTGGCAGACGTCCACGTCCGCCAACCTCTGGTGCGACGGCCACGGTCCGGCCCGCTACGGCGCCAGCATCCAGTGCAAGAAGGGGTCCATGGTCAAGCAACTGAACTACAACAACGGACCCTGGCTCGGCGACCGACGCGGGATCAGCATGTACTGCCCCGGAGGCGGCTACAAGCGCGTCAAGCAGTGGGGTTGGTACGCCTGACGCGGGAGTCCGGCGAATCGCTCGGTCGGGGGCGCCCCGGTCGAGCGATTCGCGTCGGGCCGCCGACTCGACGCGGCGCGCGTCGCCGGTCGCGGTGCGGTATCACGAACGACCGGCGGCGCGACCGGCGGTGGCGAGGAGTTCGTCGACCGAGCCCGCGAAGTCCGGCAGCAGCCGCATCGCGATCGTCCACGCGTCCGGGTCCTCGCCGAGGTGCGCGTCGACGAGTACGTGCAACGGCCAGGCCAGCGGCCGAAGTTTCCCTCGGCTCCGCTGCTCGTCGCCGTACGCCCACAGCAGGAACGGGGCCGCCGCGGCATGCGTGAGCAGGTCGTCCGGCATGAGCGTGCCCGCACGCAGGGCACCGGGCGAGCGCCGGAAGCACGAGCGTCCATCCCGTGCCTTTGTGGTGGCCCCACGTCCGGCTCGCGGCGGGCAGGAGCGCCAGGGCGGTCGGCCGGGTCAGCGCCGCGAGCAGCCGGGCGTACCGCGGCGGATCGGCTTCGAACAGCGCGTGTGGGTGGTTGTTGGTTGTGGGGGGTGGTGTGGGGGGTGTGGGGTGGGGTTTCGCTGTTGTGTTGGGATGGTTGTTCCGGGTGTAGGGCTGGTGGGGTGGGTTTCGGGGTGTGGGGGTGGGTGTTCGGGTATGGCCCGGTGGGGTTGTGAGCTGGGGTTTTCTCATTTCCGCTGGGATTCGCGGGTGTTGTGGGATGCATCGAGATTTTGTGCAGTTCGGTTGGGGATGCCAAAGGGCAGCGGTTGCCCGTCCCTGTTTTTGTGTGTGGTCGGAGGGCTCAGCCCGGGTTTTCAGGGTGTGGTGGCGGATCCAGGACCGAAAAAGGTCGTCGTGCCCAGGCGCGAGGCGGCCGAGTCCGAGCATGTGGGCGAGGTGTTCGAGGAATCCGGTCACGGCCGGGTGCCGGTCGGGCCGGGGTGTCGCCGGTAGGCGCGTACGAGCGAGGGCGCGGGCGAGGACGAGCGTTTCGGGATGGACGATCAGCGGTCGGGGCGCGCCGGTGTTCCAACACGCGTGCCGCGGGCACCACAAGCGGTGGGCGGGGAGATACACCCGTGCCCGCGCGGTGGCGCCGCGGGTGTGTCGCAGAGTGCACCACGGGCACACCCACGAGGGTTGTTCGTACGGGCCCGGGCGGTGCCACGAGGCGATGCCTGCCCCCGTCGGGCCGGGAGCGTCCGGTGTTCGGGCCGGGTTCCGGTTCCGGTGCCGTGCGAGGTGGGGGAGTGCTCGCGCAAGGTGGCGGCGGCCGTCGGGTGCGCGGTGGCTCTATCGACGTCCGGCGCGGCGGCGAAGTCGGGACGTCGTGCGAGTGGCCGTGGTACCGATGCGATTTCGGATGGGCCAGCGCGTCGGTTCCGCCCGGTGGTTTGATTGTTCCTGTCGGCGGCGGCTTGGGACGGGGACGGTCGTGTGGAAGGACGTGATGCCGATCGTGGTCGGCTTCCTGCTGACCACGGTGCTGGGCGGGCTGCTGGGGGTCCTCTTCCAGCGACAGAGCTGGGCGCACCAGTATCGCGTCCAACTCGCCGACCAGGAATTGCAGCTCGCGTTGCGGATCTTCGAGGAGATCAGCCGACTCCTGGACAAGCGGCTGTACCGGCTCCGGCTCCTCGCCGGCGAGGCCACCCCACCCAACACAGGAGCCCGCAGCGCGCTCGCCGAGTCCCACATGGACGCGTACCGGGCGGTGCTGTTCGAGTGGAACGACGGCATCAACCGCAACCTCGCCCTGGTTCAGCGCTACTACGGCGCCGAAATGCGCGATCGGCTCGACAACACGATCGGCGCGGCCTTCGTGGACCTCGGACGTGAGGTGGAAGCCCTGTGGAAAGGAGCAGGGCAGCTGCGCCCGGACCTCGAAACCCGTCTGCGACAGCTCGGCGGTTTGGTCTACCACTTCAACCTGGAGATGATCCAGGCCGTTCAACAGCGTGACGTGGGCTTGCTGGGACGTGCAAGGCCAACAGTCTGACCAGTGCCGAACGTCGGCACCCGTTCCTCGTGAAGGCGCCCGGTCGGATGTACCGCCCGCCCGCACCGCTCGCCATCCGGGTCCACCGGCTCCGGCGGACAGCTCGGTGACCTGCGCAGATCCCAAGTCCGGTGTCACAGGTCAGGTTTGCCCGATTCGCCAAGGCGCCGTCGTTCGCGACCCGCGTCGGCGTCACGAACAGACGTCACGCGGTGACCTCTGTGCCTGTTCGACAACGGCCACCGCGCAGCCCCCTCGCATCCCGCCGCCCCGGACGGACTCGGCCTCGGGCCGCGTTCGGCGCGGTTCCCGACTCGGGGCTCGCCCCCGGCCGCGCCGGGTCCGGCTTTCGGACGACGGAGGGGGCGCGCCCGGTGTGTCGGTGTCGTCGGTGATGATCCTTCCCGTGACCGATGTTCCGGCGCCCGGCGCCCGGCGCCGTTCTCGCTGATTTCGATGCGTACACCCGGGCCGTCGCCGCCGTCTTCGCGGCCGATCGGGACCGCCGCATGGGGTGGCAGCCGCAGCTGGACGACGACGCGTACGAGGCCCTGGCCTACGCGATCGAGTGTTACGAGCGCGAGCACCTCGAGGAGGTTCTCGCCGATCGACCTCCGGGCCCGCCGTTCCCGGTGCCGGTGCCGGACGACGCCCTGATGGCGAGGCGGAGGCAGGCATGGGGGGCGACCCCGGCGCCCGGGACCGGGGTTGCTGTGTGGGACGAGTGGTTCTACGTGCCGGGTGTCGGTGTCGGACCGCTGCGGTTCGGGATGACGGTCGACGAGGTGGTCGAGGCGGCGGCCGGGATACTCGGCCGGACGAGGGTGGGTGAGTGCGCGTGGCGCCACGCGGCGTTCTCGCCGACGTGGTGGATCGAGGTCCGCAGCCCAGAGCCCCCTCCCTCATCGACCCCGGTCACGGCGTATGTGAGCCGAGACGCAGGGCTGTTCTGCGTGGCCGTCGACGCCGAGCACGGTCCCCGGGTCGCCCACGACGGACTCGCCCTGGTCGGCAGGGACCGCGAGGAACTGGAGAGCGACGCAAACGCGTACGCCGACGCGAGGGGCGTGTACCTTCGCTACTCGCCCGCGGGGGGGTTTTGCGGGACCGGACGATTCCGGGATCGTGTTGTGCGGGCAGACGGTCGGGCGGGTCCTGCGATCGCGCCCGCTGTTCATGGTGGCGCGCGACGGCGCGTACACCGAGTGGGACTCGATACCCTCCGAGGAGTACCGGCACAGCGGGCATTCCACGGCCTGAACCCCGGGCTGAGCCGACCGGGAACCGGCCGGAACACGCCCGTACCCTCCGGAGCCGGCCGACCCCGGCCGGCGGAGACGGCTTCCGATCACCGCGCCTGCGTGCGGGTGCTCAACGCGCTGTGCCGGTGGGATGCCGGTCGTGCACTGCCGGGGTGAGCGGGTGGTTTCGGTCGCGGTACCACACGAGTTTGCTCAACGACGGCCGCGTCGGCGGTCGTGGTGATGGTTGCGGTGAGGCCGAAGTCGTGGACGGCGGGGCGACCTTGCCCGTCCCACCAGCCCCACGCCGTCTCCACCTCGTCCCACAGCCGTCGCGCCCCGCTCTGCAGCGCGGCTCGGACTGTGCCCGACGACGAACCCGACCGCGGCGACGGAAGGCCCCGAGCTGGTATCGGGGGCGTGCAGCCACAGGGTTCCGCCGCCGTGGCCGTCCAGGACAGGTTGGGCGAGGCAGTTGCGAACGTGCGGCCCCAGGACGAAGCCGACGGGGTCGAACGGCCCGGCGACCGCGTTGTCCCATCCGAGCGAGGTCGTGGACACGACAGCAATGGTGGCCCAGTCGTGGGGAGCGCCGCTGCGCCGTAGTGGCGGCGGTCGGGGCGTTGGCGGCGGAGTTTCATGAACGCGAAATTCGGGTCTGCGTCGAGGATGCCTGGTTCGACCCGTGCAGCGATTAGGAGACCGGTTATGCGTAAGGGGCGGCCGGCGTCGCGCCTACTCTGACACGGGACCTACCCGCGCCCGAGATCGATGAACGGTCGGGCCCGCCGGCGCTCCGAGGGAGCGCCGGTGGGCTCGGGTGGTACCGAATGCCCGATGCCGCCGGCCGGAGCACCGTCGCCGTGGCCGTGCTCGACCGTGTGCGGGTGGGCCGTCGTCCGGGACGACTTCGATCACACCTTGCGCGGTCAGCGAGCATACCTGCCTGCGGTGGACGAACACCGGGATCAACGGCATGAGAAGAAGCCACCGGTGCGCGCCCATCCCTCCTTCGTGAGGATCGCCGACAGGGGCAGGAGCGCGGGTAACGGGCGGAGTGACGATCGGCCCTCGGCTCCGCGTCGGATAGGCGGTGAGCCTTGTCGTGGTACCGCCCTTCACGTGTGCGTGCAGGACGGCGGGATCGTTCCGTGCGGGTGCTGGGGCACACCGGGGTCACCTTCCCCGGTGATACCGGCGATTATCCAGGCGTTGGTGGGGAGTTGCTGGCGACGAGCCGCTGCCCGGACATCGGCTCGGCCGTGCTCGCCTGGACGTCCTGCATCCCGTGTATGGCGATGCCCGGGCGTCCGCCCTGCCTCTCACCGGCGGGTCGTAATCCGACCAAATACCCACGTCTGCACGTCTGTTGGTGTCCATCGACTTCTGAAGGGGCTGCAAGGTTGTAGGAGTTTCGTATGACGTGAATCATCTGTCGACAAGTATCTACATACATCGCCGTGGGTTTTCACCAGCCGTTTGGATGTGCGCCTGTCATTTCTCTATCTCGTGGGGGAGCAGTCCCGTGTTCGGTGGGCTGTTGTGGCTGCGTGCGCAGCGTCCGACCGCGTTCGTCGCCGCGATGGCGATGACCGTGGGTCTCGTCGTCGGTGGGGCGTCCGCCGTGTCCGCCGCGACCCCGGGGGAGACGAGGTACGGCAAGCCGACCCAGGAGTGGGGGTCGGCCGCCGGCCGGTCGCACCAGGTCGACACGGCGCAGACGCGCGCGGGGCTGGACGGCAGTGGGCGTCCGGCCGGTAAGGCTCCGGGTGAACTCGGCCCCGATCAGGGGCCGTTGACGCCGGTCCCGGTCGAGTCCACACCGGAGCGGCCGCTCGCGGGCGCCGCCACGCAGCAGGTCCAGTCGCCGCCGCAGGCCGGCGGCACCACGATCACCGCCGCCCCGGCGGAACCCGCCAAGCCCGCCGCGGGTTCCTCCTTCGACGAGCGGACGAGTCGCGAACTCCCGGCGGAGCGCGATTCGCACGCCAGCGTCTACGAGAACGTCGACGGCAGCCGTACCCTCAAGGTCTCCCAGGACCCGGTCAACTATCGTCTCCCGGACGGGTCATGGGCGAAGGTCGACAACACTCTCGCCCCGATGGGCGGCAACCCCGCCGACCCGGCGTGGTGGCGTACCCGCGCCGCCGCGAACCCGGTTGACGTCGCCACCAAGGCCGACGCGGCGCGGCTGGCGACCCTGCACACGGGCGGCGGAACCAGCGTCGGCTTCGGCCTCGACGGCGCCGCGCCCACGGTCGGCCGTACCGCGTCGGACAGCATCACCTTCACCGGCGCCCGTCCCCAGTCGGACGTCAACCTCAAGGCCGGCGACGGCGAGATCAAGGAGACGATCCTCCTCAACTCGCCGTCCGCGCCCGACACGTGGGACTTCCCGCTGCACCTGGCGGGCCTGACCCCCACGTTGGACGAGAACGGCAATGTGGCGTTGACCGACGCCGCGGGCGCGGTCCAGGCGATGGTCCCGCACGGGTGGATGATGGACTCCGCCGTCACCCCCGCCTCCGGCGAGGGCGCCACGTCGGGCGGCGTGACCTATGAGCTCCTCACCCGCGACGACAACACCCGAGTCCTGCGGGTCAAACTCGACCGGGCCTGGCTGAACGACCCCGCCCGCGTGTACCCCGTCAAGGTCGACCCCACCGTCGCGGTTACGCCCGCGTCGACCTCGGTGAGCATCATCCAGGGCCGCAACTTCTTCCAGACCGACGTCTACCGCCTCGGCTACAACTGCGACAGCGGCTGCGCCAACGCCCCGATCCTGCTCAACACCTCGGCGGTCTCCGCCCAGTTGCAGAACAACACGATCACCGGCGCCCGACTCGCGCTGTGGAACGTGCACTCGTGGGACTGCCAGGCGCCGCGCGCGGTGTCGGTACACGGCAACACCGCCGCCTGGAACCCGAGTTCGGTGCGCTGGCCGGGCCCCTCCTACGGCCCCGCCCTCGGTTCGGCCTCGTTCGCGCTCGGCAACGAGTCGGACGGCTGCAACGACGGCTGGGGCGTCGTCGACCTCGGCTCGGGCGGGCGCGACCTCATCCAGGGCTGGGTCACCGGAGCGGCGAACAACGGCCTGACCGTGCGTACCGCCGAGGGCGACCCGAAGACGTGGAAGAAGTTCGACACCGCGCCCAACGGCGGCGTCAAGCTCGACATCGACTACACCCCCTACCGGGCCGCGTACAGGTTCAACAACCTCGTGCGCGAGGTGACCGCGACCCAGGACGGCATCGCCAACGTCACCGTCACCAACAACGGCACCGTCGGCTGGACCAAGGGCATCCACTCCCTCCACTACCGCCTGTTCGACGCCGGCGGCACCGAACTCGGCGGCGACAAGATCCGCTGGACCGCACTGCCCAACGACGTTCCGCCGGGCCAGTCGGTCACCCTCGACGCCACCATCGCCAAACTGCCCCCCGGCACGTACACCCTCGCCTGGGACATGGACGGCAGCAACATTCCCAAGTTCTCCCAGATGGGCGTCCCGCCCCTGCCGATGGCACTCGGCACCGCCAACAAATGGCCCGTCATCACCTCGATGACCCCCGGCAACGGCTACGAGTCCGACACCACCACCCCCACGTTCACCGTCGCGGGCAACGACCCCGACAACTACCCCCGCCCGTCCCTCGACTACTACTTCGAGGTCTGCACGGTCGACGGCCAGGACCACCGCAAGGACTGCAAGAACACGCCCTGGCAGACGTCCGCGTCGTTCACCGTCCCACCCAGCTGGGGACTGGCCAAGGGCGGCAAGTACGCCTGGTACGCCTACATCGGCGACGGCGAGAGCCCGTCGGTGCGGCCCAACCCGGCCGTGTTCACCATCCCCAACCGCCCACCGGCCGTCGACACCGCCTGGCCGCCGAGCGGCTACACCTTCTCGACGCTGACCCCGATGCTCCACGTCACCGGGCACGACCGCGACGCGTGGCCCGCGAACCAGCCGCTGCGCTACAAGTTCGAGGTCTGCGAGGTCGACGGCGCGAACACTCGCAAGGATTGCCACACCTCGGACTGGCAACCGCAGTCGCCGTGGACGGTGCCCAAGGAGTGGAACCTCACCTGGGGCAAGACCTACGCCTGGTACGGCACCGTGGGCGATGCCGCCGGCGCCGACGGCACCTTCGCACGCGCCGCCATGTTCTCCACCCAGGTGCCCCAGCCGGCGATCACCAGCCGGCTCTCGGCGGGTTCGGCCGGCAAGGAGTTCAACGAACAGGTCGGCAACTACACCACCGCCGCCACCGACGCCTCGGTGAGCGCGGTCGGCCCCGACCTGACCGTCTCGCGCACCTACAACTCGCTCGACCCGCGCACCGACACCGCCTTCGGCGCCGGCTGGGCGTCGCGCTGGGACATGCGCGCGATCCCCGACAACGACGGCTCCGGCAACGTCGTCGTGGTCCTGGCCACCGGCGGACAGGTCCGCTTCGGCCGCAACCCCGACGGCACCTACGCCGCACCCTCCGGCGGCTTCGCCACCTTCACCGCCGTGCCCGGCGGCGGCTGGCAACTCGCCGACAAGTCCGGTACCCGCCAGGTCTTCGACACGAACGGCCGCCTGCTCTCCGTCGCCGACTACGCGGGCCGTACCCAACAGATCACCTACAACGCCGACGGCCGCATCTCCCGCGCCACCGATGCCACCTCGGGCCGCCACCTGACCTTCACCTGGACCGGCGCCCACGTCACCCAGGCCGGCACCAACCCGATCGACGCGAACACCCCCGGCCCGATATGGACGTACGGCTACGACGGCGACCGGCTCACCACCGTCTGCCCGCCCACCCCCGCCGGCGGCCCGGCCGCGCCGTGCACCCGGTACGACTACACCACCGGATCGCACTACCGCTCCGTCGTGATGGACGCCGCCCCCCGCTCGTACTGGCGGCTCGGCGACCCTGGCCCGACCACCACCGCGGCCGACAGCGTTCCCACCGCGACCGCCCGCGAGGGCGCCGAGTACCGCAACGTCACCCTCGGCCGGCCCGGCGCGCTCGCCGGATCCCCCGACCAGGCCGCCGGATTCGACGGCACCTCCTCCCACATCCGACTCCCCGCGGACATCGTCGGCAAGTCCACGTTCCTCAGCATCGAGATGTGGTTCAAGACCACCCGCCCCGGAGTGCTGTTCAGCCAACAGACCCGCACCCTCGACGACCCCGCGGGCGTCGGCGGCGACTTCAACCCCGCCCTGTACATCGACACCAACGGCAAGCTCCGAGGCCGCTTCCTCACCCGAGGCACCACCCCCGACCCCATCACCTCCGCCGCGAACGTCACCGACGACCAGTGGCACCACGCCGTCCTGTCCGCCACCGGAACCGCCCAAACGCTCTACCTCGACGGCCAGGCCGCAGGCACCATCACCGGCGAGGTCTACCACCCCGCCGCGAGCAACACCGTGATCGGCGCCGGCTTCGCACAGGGCACGCCCCAATCGCCCGGGAACATCTCCTACTTCACCGGCAGCATCGACGACGTCGCCCTGTACGAACGCCCGCTGGGCGCCACCGGCGTGGCCGAGCACTACGCGGCGCGCGCCGCGGCCACCCAACTGACCAGGGTCACGCTGCCGTCCGGCCGCACCCACGCCGAGGTCGCCTACGACGCCCGCACCGACCGCGTCACCCAGGTCACCGACGTCAACGGCGGCGCGTGGAAGCTGGGTCAGCCCACCTATTCCGCCTTCTCGGCGGGCTACGCGAGCGCGATCACCGCGTCCGCGCCGGTGGCCTACTATCGCCTGGGCGAGCAGGGCGGGACCGTCGCGAACAACGCCTCGGGGAGCGCGGCGGCGGGCACGTACCACGAGGTGATCCCCGGCCGTGCGGGCGTGTTCGCGGGCGGCGACGACACGGCGGTCGAGTTCAACGGCACCACCTCCCACGTCGAATTGCCGCAGAACCTGCTGCGGACGCTGCCCCGACTCTCCGTCGAGGTGTGGTTCAAGACGGACAAGCCCGGAGTGATCCTCGGCCATCAGTCCAACCCGATCGACGACCCCGCCGGAGTCGGCGGCGACTGGACACTCCCGCTCTACGTCGACGTCAACGGAAACCTGCGCGGTAAGTTCCTCCAGGCCGACGGCGGACGGGAAATACCCATGCGCTCCGCCACGACGGTGACGGACAGCCGCTGGCACCAGGCGGTGATCACCTCCGACGGCACCGCGCAGACGCTCTACGTGGACGGCGCCAAGGCCGGCAGCATCAACGGCGCGATCAACAACGAGAACGCGAGCCGGGTCTACCTCGGTGCCGGCTTCTCCACCTTCTGGGCCGACGCACCCGGCGGCGTCAGTCACTTCGACGGCTCCATCGACGAAGTCGCCGTCTACGACCGGGCGATCGACGCGACGGCGGTCGCAGAGCACTTCGCCGCCCGCAGCGCGGTGGTACCCAATGCGGGACCGGCCTATCGGGCGGCCGTCACCGCCGCCGGGCCATGGTCGTACTTCCGGTTGAACGAGACGTCCGGAGCACAGGTCGCATCGCAACAGGGCGCTCGAGGGACCTACGGCGCAGGACGCGCGGTGTCCACCGTCGGCACCACCGAAGGCGTCACCGGCGGCGACGGATCCGCCGTCTTCAACGGCACCGGTTCCTACATCGAGTTGCCTTCGGGGCTGGTGCACGGCTCCTCCCAAGCCACCATCGAATTGTCCTTCCGCACCTCCAAGCCGGGAATGCTGTTCGGCTACCAGTCCGCCGGAATCGAGGAGTCCCAGGCCACGTACACGCCGGCGTTGTACGTGGACACCGATGGGAAGCTGCGCGGCAAGTTCTTCGTGACCGGCGGCCCACCGCAGCCGCAGATCGTCTCCACCGCGTCGGTGAACGACGACAGATGGCATCACGTCGTCCTCACCACCGACGGCATCGTCCACACCCTCTACCTCGACGGTGTCGCGGTGGGCACGATCAGCGGCGCGGTCTTCCACGAGAAGAGCATGCGCAGCTTCGTCGGCGCCGGAGCCTCCGCCGGTTACGAGAAGGCACCCGCAGGCAACGGCTGGTTCGACGGCCGCATCGACGAGGTCGCCGTCTACCGCAAGTCCATGGATCCGGCCACCGCTGCCGCACACGCGGCCGCGGCGGGCAGCCCGGCGGCGGACTACCGCGCGCGTATCCTCGCGGCCGGCCCCACCGGTTACTGGCCGCTGACCGCCACCGACAGCACCACGGCACCGATCGACCTGGTGCCCGGACCGGCCACCGACGCGGCCGGCGCCTGGAACGTCCGGCAGGGCGTCGTGGGCGCGTTCGGCGCCGGCGGCGACCGGGCGGCCGGCTTCGACGGCATCTCCTCGCACATCCGACTTCCCAAGGATCAACTGGGCGGCGTTTCGCAATTCACCGCCGAACTGTGGTTCCAGGCCCAGGGGCCGGGCGTGCTGATGGGTGCCTCCACCCAGGACTTGCCGTACACGGACGCGGAAACACCGGCGACACCCATGCTCTATGTGGGTACCGACGGCCAATTGCGCGGCGAGGTCTGGAACGGCATGCCCGCCCCGATCACTTCGCCCGACTCGGTGCTCGACGGCCGGTGGCATCACGCCGCGCTCAGTGTGGACGCCCCCGGCAAGGTCCAGAAGCTCTACCTCGACGGCAACCTCGTCGGTGCCCCGCTGGACGCGTCCTCGATAATCGTCGACCCCTACATCACCATCGGCGCAGGCCCGGTGAACAACCTCGCCTGGCCGGCCAAGCCCACCGACATCAAGGGCTACTTCAAGGGCGCCATCGACGAAGTGGCGATCTACCACCAAGCGCTCGGCGCGGACACCATCGGCAGGCACTACGCGAGCGGCTCGGCGTCCGACGCGGCCACGCTCACCACCACGACCACCGTCACCGACCCGAACAACCGCCAGGAAAAGCGCACCTACGACTCGTTCCGCGGCCGCGCGCTCAGCGTCACCGACGTAGACGGCGCCACCACCACCTACGGCTACGACAGCGGCGGCTTCCGACACACCGTCACCGACGCCAACGGCAACTCGGTCATCAGCGGCCACGACACACGCGGCAACGAGATATCCCGCACCACCTGCCGCACCACCACCCAATGCTGGACCGGGTACCAAGAGTTCCATCTCGACAAGGACAACCCGCTCGACCCGCGCAACGACCAACTCGTCGCGATCCGCGACCCGCGCACCGCCGACGTCGGCGACAACACGTACAAGACCACATACACGTACACCCCCACCGGCCACCCCACCGGCGAGACACGCCCCGACGGATCCACCACCCAACGCGCCTACACCACCGGCACGGAGCCCGCCGTCGGCGGCGGCACCGCCCCGGCCGGTCTCCTCGCCTCCACCACCGAACCCGGCGACCGCATCACCACCTTCGCCTACTACGCCAACGGCGACCTGGCCTCCACGACCGACCCGGTCGGCCTGATCACCCGCCAGACCTACGACGGACTCGGCCGGAAGATCACCCAAACAGTGATCTCGGACAGCGTCCCCGCCGGCGTCACCACGACCACGTCCTACGACTACGCGTCACGCCCGACGACCGCGACCGGGCCGGGCGTCCGCAACGAGATCACCGGTATCACCCACACGATCCGCGGTACCACCGTGTACGACGTCGACGGCCGCGTCGTCGAACAGTCGACCGCCGACCTCACCGGCGGCGACGCCACCCGAACCACCACCTACACCTACGACGCCAAGGGCCGACCCGAAACCGCGACCGACCCCGAGGGCGGAGTGACCCGCACCGCCTACGACGCCTTCGGACGCCCGACCTCCACCATCGACCCGGTCGGTACCGAAACCCGCCACACCTACACACCGAGCGGGCAACCGGCGGAGACCGTGCTCGTTGCCTGGGACGGCGATCCATCGGGAACCCCACGCGATTTGGTCGTACAGTCCCGTGCCTACGACCCGGCGGGGCGCCTGGCCTCGGTTACCGACGCGATGGGCGCGACCACCGCGTACACCTACTACGACGACGACACCAAGGCCGAAACGATCGCCCGAGCCGTGCGTCAACCCGACGGCACGACCGGGGACATCGTCCTGGAGCGCCTCGGCTACGACGGCGCCGGCAACGTCACACGCAGCACCACCGGCGGCACCACGATCACCGAGTTCGCCTACGACGCACTGAACCGCCCGACCCGGACCGTCCTCGACCCCGGCGGCCTGAACCGCGAAAGCACCACGCAATACGACACCGCCGGCTTCGTCGCCCGCACGCAGCGCACCGGCCCCGGCATCACCACCCCGGAAGCCACCGACTTCACCTACGACAAGGCCGGCCGCGTCCTGCGCCAGACCGCCCACAACGAGACCGCCGCCCCACGCGTCGACGACGTCCTCGTCGGCACCTGGACGCGCGACCAACGCGGCCTGGTCCTGGAGGAGGTCTCACCCAACGGCAACGCCACCGGCGCGACGCCGAGCGCGCACACGATCACCCACACCTACGACGTCCTGGGCCGGGAGATCTCCACGGCGTCCCCGACCGTCGAGGTCACGGTGGCCGGCGCCCCGCCCACGAATACCCGCCCGACCACGACCGTCGGTTACAACACCTTCGGCGAGCCGGTCGTCTCCCGCGACGCGAACGGCCGGGTGACCACGAGCGTCACCGACCGCACGGGCCGCACCACCGCCACGACCCTGCCCCCGTACACCCCCGCGGGTGCCGGCCAGCCGATCACCGCCACCTCCCAGGTCCGCTACGACAAGGCCGGCCGCGCCATCGAGTCGACCGACCCGCTGGGCCGGACCAGCAAGGTGCGCTACGACCGGATGGGCAACGTCGTCGAGAAGACGGCCCCCCAGGCACCCACCCAGCCGAGCGTGTTGGCCACCCCGGGCATCAACCGGGGCCCGCTGCTGAATCAGACCTTCACGGACACACCACCCACGCCCCCCACCTGGCACTACACCTACGACGCCAACGGCCGCCAACTGTCCGCGGTAGACCCCGAAGGCGCCCGCACCGAGGCCACCTACGACCAACTCGGCCGCCAACTCACCGCGACCCGGGTCGAACGCTTCCCGACGGCCAACAACTTCACGACGACGATGACGTACGACGACGCGGGCCGCGTGGTCGCGACCGCGTCGCCGACGGGCCGCGAGGCATTCCAGATCTACAACCCGGCGGGGGAGCCGACGCGCCGCTGGGGCGACACCGACGAAGTCACCGTCGACTACGACGGGTTGGGCCGCCAAGTCCGTACCTATGACGGGCAGGGGCGGGGCAACCGATGGACCTACAGCCCGCTGGGCCGGGCGGACAAGGTCGAGGACATCGTCATGCGCTACAACGGCGACGTCCTGGGCGAGGCGTCCCTGCGCACGTCGTCCCAGTCGTACGACCCCGACGGCAACCAGACCTCGACCGTGACCCCCGCCGGTGGCCGCACCGACCTGGCCTACGACGCGGCCGGTCGCCTGACCCGCCAGACCGAGAAGATCAACGCGACCGAGTCGATCGTCTCCTCCTTCGGATACGACGCGATGGGCAACCGCACGCGCTTCACCGACGGCAAGGGCAATTCCACGATCTACATCCACACGGCCTGGGACCAGCCCGAGAGCGTGATCGAGCCCGCCACCACCGCACACCCCAACCCCGCCGACCGCACCTGGCCCACCACGTACGACGCGGTGGGCCAGGCCACGGTCCAATCGGCACCGGGCGGCGTGCGCTCGAACAACACCTACGACCACCTCGGCCGCCTGATCGAACAAACCGGCACCGGCGCCGAAGCCCCCACCGACAAGCGCGTGTTCGCCTACGACGACTCCGGACGCCTGAGCAAGGCACAAACCCTCGGCGCGGCCGCCCCCAAGTCCACGAACACCTACACCTACAACGACCGCGGGCTCCTGCTGACCACCACCGGCACCTCGGGCAACTCGCAGTACACCTGGGACGCCGAAGGCCAGATGGCCGGACGCACGGACGCGGCCGGCACCGCCCGCTTCGCGTACAACCAGCAGGGACGTCCCTACCTCGCGTCGGATCCGCAGACCGGCCGCACCGTGGAATACGCCTACGACGGCTCCGGCAACGTCGTGGGGCAGAAGTATTGGGATCACTGGCCCGTCATCGAATGGCCACGAACCAACACGGCAGCGGCCCGTTCCGCCGTTCGAGCCGACCGCGCATTCGCCTACGACGACCTCGGCCGATTGACGACGGACGAGGTACGAGGAGGGGACGACCTGCCGAGGATCTCCACCTCCTACGCCTACGACGCCGACGACCACATGACCGGCAAGGACGACTCCACCACCGGCGGTCGCGACAACACCTACACCTACGACCTGGCGGGCCGCCTCACCCAGTGGAACGACGGCACCACCGCCACCCCCTACACCTGGGACGCCGCCGGCAACCGCACCACCGCCGGCCCCAAGACCGCCACCTACGACGAACGCAACCGCCTCCTCACCGCAGGCGACACCACCTACACCTACACCCCACGCGGCACCCGCTCCACGATCACCGTCCCCGGCCTGACCAGATCACTGCAATTCGACGCCTTCGAACAACTCGCCCAGGACAACGCCACATACGGCTACGACGCCCAGGGCCGCATGATCACCCGCAACGCCCAATCCGGCTTCGCCTACGACGGCACCACCAACAACCTCGTTGCGGACGGCACCACCAAATTCACCCGAGGCGCGGGCGGCGACCTGATCGCCACTGGCAACGGCACCACCGGCACCCTTGCCATCACCGACCAACACGGCGACGTCACCGCAGCGATCGACCCCACCACCCTCAACCGCACAAGCTCCACCACATACGACCCCTTCGGCCAGGTCACCACCCAAACCGGCCCCAAGCCCGGCCTCGGCTACCAGGGTGCCTGGACCGACCCCACCACCGGCCAGGTCAACATGTCCAGCCGCTGGTACGACCCATCAACCGGCGGCTTCGACTCCCGAGACACCTGGACCCTCAACCCAAGCCCCTCAGCCAATGCCAACCGATATGCATACGGCGGAAGCGATCCCATGGGGAACACCGACCCCTCTGGACATTGCCTATGGGATGGCTGCGTGGTAGAGGGATCTGCGGTCTATTGGGCTGCCGCAGGGGCCCTTGCCGTCGGTGCCGCATGCATAGCCAAGTGCCAGTCCCTGGCGCAGGGTTTGGCCAACGGCCTGTCGAACACATGGTCCGGCGCTCAAAGCCTCGGATCCAAGATCAAGAACAAGTGGAACTCGTGGACCGGAAGCGGGGGAGCAACGGCCGGCGCTGGTGCAGTGGCCAGTTGGTGGATAGCTCACCCCACCACTGCCAGTAGCGCCGCCTCCAGCGCGGCGGCAGCCGGGACGCGGGCAGGCGACCTCAACGCCTGGGCATGCCGAACTTACGGCGCCTGCGGATCCAGCGGCGGCCCTGGTAAGGGCCCCGGAAGCACCACCGGCCCCGGCGGTTCCGGCGGACCGGGTCGCTGCGTCGTGGGATGCCGAGGTGGAGGCGGTAAGGGCCCCAGCAAGGGCCCATCGAGTAAGCCTCCCATCAAGCCCAAGCCGAAGCCCCCACACCGCCCGACTGCCCCCAAGAACCGGCCTCCGACTGCCGCAACACCGATTGTTGACCCGCTGGTGGCCATCATTAGAGGTTTTCTGGACGGAAGCCGGACGCTGGATAATATTCAAAATCCATTGGGGAGCCCTGAAACCGCTTTCAATTCTCAAGATGAAACTCTGTCCCGTTCTGAGGAGGAGAATGCCTTCTTGGTTGCACCCGAAGCCAGAAATCCCGGAGGTGATTCTGCCGACTCGGATAGATGCGACGACGGTCCTGGTCAGAATCTTCATGGAAATATAACCTACTACCCTCGCGAGCGTTTCCGGCCAGGAAGAGACGGGTGCCGGGCCACGGGAGCCATAGGCAGGTTCAATAGCCCTCTGGATCTCGAAGATGGCACTCCCACCGCATGGAATAAAACATTCGAATCCGGAATGGTTCAACCTCCTGGTTTCTGGGAAATTCCGGAGAACAAGCGAGCTCGTGGCCATATCATGGGCAGGCAATTCGGTGGATCGGGTACCGATCTCAGAAACCTTGTCCCCTTGTGGAAGAGGGCGAATAGCCCGGAAATGAGTACTATCGAAAATGCAATCGCCGGAGAGATCAAGAATGGGCAGAAAGTCGTGTACGAAGTACGGCCAGTATATTCGCCGGGTGCGGGGGCAAGGCCCGATTACATGCACTTGACGGCCAATGGCAATCGGGGCATGAATGTCGATTGCTATGTTCAGAACGTGCAAAATCCGCAGGCGCCGATCTGCAGCTCGCAGGACTACAGAAAATGATGCCCCGCCTGTTTCCTCTCGGGAAGGGTCAACATCGCTGGCATCTTTGCGTTGATCTGCGCGCATATCGCCGAAGACGGGGCGCGGCGGGTACGGGCGACGTTGGTTGGTCGAGTGTGATGGTGTTGACGGGGGGTGTTCGCAGAGCAGGGGCGAGTGAACGTGCCTGCGTTGGTGGGTGCCAAGTCGATTCGTGGGATAGTTGCGCCAACAGAGGCGGCGTTCCGTAGTCGCCCGTAGATGGGCGCACGATCCGGTGAATGGAGTTTGCACATATGTCGAGTTTCGAATCTTTGCGTTCACTGCTGGGGGATCCGGACTGGTGGGTTCGTTCAAATTCCGATGTATGGATTGCGAGCGAAGAATATCTGGGGCTTCGGTTGCCGTCAGATTATAAACAGTTTATGGATTTCTACGGCCCGGGTCTGTTGGATGAGTATCTGCTATTGGATCTCCCTGAAGGGCCGTCATCCGAAGAGGTTGTGGAGTTTTGGTCCCTGGCGTCGTGGGTGAGGGCAAGGGAGTCCCGTCCTGATGCTTACCCGTACGCTTTCGCTCCGGATCGAAATGGCTTGATTGAATGGGGTTCGGACCAGCATTCGAACAGCTATTTCTTCCTCCCGTCCGCACCAGACGCCTCTGATTGGAAAATTGTGATCACCAGCGAAGCTGGAGAATGGTTCAAAACTGACGGAACGTTCACCGAATATCTCGTTCGATGCTTCCAGCATTCTTCGGAGCGCCCTTCCTTTGTGGACAGGTCATGGCCTCGTCCGGGTGCCCGATTCAGACCATTCAATATGTGAGTGTGTGGTGTGCTGTCAGCCACCCGCCCGGGCGCCTGCCGCGGTGTGAGTGATTGGGTGGCGGTGGTTGGTCGTCAGTGGCGTCGGAGTGTGGCGTGGGTGATTCCGCGCTGGTCGGGGCGCCGCTATGTCTTTCGTCGAACGTGCGCTCCACGTGACCCTTCGCCGGGCCGTTCGCCGGCGGCACCGGCTGCAGCGACACCCCCAGGCTCTCGCACGCGGCCACGAACGAGGCGGACACGAACACCCTCCCCTGGTCGACGACCACCGTCTCGGGAACGATCACCGGCCGAGCGGCCGCCCCCTCCAGCCGCTCATCCAGACTCACCAGCCGCTCGTAGGGCACCACCGACCGCCGCATCGCCAGGTCCGCGTCCCAGCCCGGACGCATCCGCATCGGCGCGACCATCTCCGCGAGCAACACCGCCGCGTCCACCGCACTACTGCCCGGCGGCCGCAGCACCGCGGCGCAGATCGCCCGGGTCGCCACGTCGATCGCGATCGTCAACTCCGGGCGATCGAGCACCCCGTCCGCCATCACCGCGAACACGTCCAACGACGTGCTGTCCATCATCACCAACTCGCCCGGCCGCAAGGCCACCGTCACGCGAAACGGCGGCTCGGGACGACAGGCGTGAACACGCCGCTGCACGGAACTCCCCAACAGCCCCTGGCCGTCGCCGAGCGCATGCACCAGCCGGTTGAACGTCGACGGGGGCGGCACCGCCGGCGCCCCCGGCCCGAACCGGTCCTCCAGAAGCCACCCCACCCGCACCCGCAGCGCGGTCAGCGTGCCCGTCGACCGCTCCCGCTGCTCCCGCAGAACCGCCGACACCGCCTCCACCACCCGCGGATCGGCCCGCCCCACCGGCGACCTGGGACGCACCACCCGCTGATCGACCAGCCCCCACACGCCCTTCCTCCGGTACCGCGCCCGCATCCTGCGCACGGTCGCCACACTCGTCGGCGTCCCCGGATCCGTCAGCTCCGCGGCCTTGGCCTCCTCCCGCTGCGTCAGATTCCACCGCGCCGGGTCGTACCGCGCCCGCGGCGTCCCCGAGGGCGGATCGGCTACGCCCGACTCGACCTCACGCACGTGCCGTTCCCACGCCAGGGCCCGATCCCGGACGTCCTCGGGAAGCGCGTCCAGGAGCCCGAACGGCGGCACCACGGGCCGCGCGGCCCCCACGACCTCGAAGCCCGGGTCGGCGAACACGTGGGGCAGCGACACGGCCGCGACGGCCCCGCCCTCGTCCAGGAGCCGCGCCGAACCCCCCGCCAGGACCACGACCGTCCACTCCCGCCCCTCCAGACGGACCCGGTCCCCGACGGCGAGCGCACCGCCCCTCAAAGCGTCACCACGCGCGTCGCGTCGACCCGGGCGACGGTCCGCTCGTGCAGAGGCCGATCCAGGGCCGCGCGCAACACCCCACCCCACATTCAACGAGAACGACGACATTCGCCGATTCGCGAAGCTATCGCTGCCGCTATGCCGCACCGACCCGCCCAGGGCGTCGGCGCCGGCCCGTAGCACCCGGCGATCCGACTCACGAACGACCACGTCGTCTCACCCCCCACCGGAGCGACCCGAAACACCCCCACCGACACCACACCCCATCCCCGACCTCACCGTGAACCTCACATTCACCGAACCCGAAGACCCCCGGACCAATGCCGCGGTTCACCAGCGCATGCCGAGTTCGGTGAGCAGCCGCACCCGCTCCTCGCTCAACGATCCGCGTCGGGTGCGTTGGTTGTTGACCCACTTTCCGAGCCGCACCCCCACGGCACCGCCACCCTCGCGCGCGCCACCACCGGGTCCGGTCGCCGTCTGCGTCGCCACGGTCTCGACGTGTGCGCGGGGCACTTCGAGGTGCCCTTCGCGTTCGCGGTAGGCGACGGCCGCGGCGAACGCCGTCTCCCACGCGCCCCGGCCGCGCCTGTCCGCCCGCGCCCCGTCGCGGTCGGCCGCAGAGCCGCCGACATCGACGCCCGCAGCCACCGCCGCGCCGTTCTCCACGCCGTCGCCGCCCGCCGCGCCGTGCTCGCCTGCCGCTGCGCCGTGTTCGGGTCGGATGCCGAGTTGATCGAGCTGCTCGATCTGCCCGGACCTGAGCCTGGCCCACACGGCGGGCTTGGCCTGCCGCTGCGCCCAGGCGCCGATGTCCCGCCCACCGGCGACGTGTCCGGGCACGAGTTCGTCGAGGGTCCCGCCCCGCCGCAGGTGCAGTCGTAC